>CAIXLU010000489.1 GCA_903920315.1 uncultured Oscillochloris sp. | reverse complement strand
TAGCCGATAGCCGATAGCCGATAGCCGATAGCCGATAGCCGATAGCCGATAGCCGATAGCCGATAGCCGATAGCCGATAGCCGATAGCCGATAGCCGATAGCCGATAGCCGATAGCCGATAGCCGATAGCCATGTCCATCGGGTGTTGTGCGCAAAATCGTATGGATGTCTGATGGTAGCGCATCTGCACGGTCTGTGCAAACCTGTTGGGTTTATGATGAGGGGTGGTATAGAGTTGCCGACGCAGGTGGAACCAGCGTCGGCGCAGGCCGACGCCCGGCGCGCAGCGCCCCGCAGGCGCGACTTCAGTCGCCCGCCAAGGGTTTGCACAAGACACACAAGAGTACGATAATGGCGCTATCATGGCGTTGCTGAGGTCTCCTTCTGTCAACTACCACCCCGTAAACGAGGTGGCTTGTGAGTAATCACACGCCTGAGTTGACCAGTCTCAGCCCAGGAATGGGCTACGTTCTTCGGGTCACGATACCGGTAGGTGCCCCGCCAGCCTGCCGCTCTATCGCCCGTTATCACACCTGCCTGGGGCAAGGGCAGGAGGTGGCGGGCATGACAAGCCCCAAGGACATTGACGAGGCGAACGTACCCCTGCACGGGGACTGAGGAGTAATCCTTATGGTTTTTGTTCTCGCAACCGATCGAACACCACTCGATCCGACCACGCTCCATCGGGCAGATCAACTCCTGAATCGTGGGCGAGCCTCGGTCTTTCGGAAATATCCGTTCACCATCATCCTGCACGACCGCACCGCTGCGGAAAGCATCACCCATCCTCATCGAGTGAAGCTCGACCCTGGCTCCAAGACCACGGGCATTGCGGTGGTGGCGGAAGCGACTGGTCAGGTCGTGTTTGGGGCCGAACTGACCCACCGAGGGCAGGCGATTCGCGATGCCTTGCGCAGTCGTCGGGCCAGCCGCCGCAGCAGGCGGCAGCGCACGACCCGCTACCGCCAGCCGCGCTTCCTCAACCGGCGACGACCCGCTGGGTGGCTGGCCCCGAGCCTCCAGCATCGGGTTGATACGACACTCACCTGGATCACTCGTCTACGGCGGTCTATCCCGCTCACCACAATCAGTATGGAACTGGTGCGCTTCGACACGCAACTGATGGAGAACGCCGAGATCAGCGGCGTGGCGTACCAGCAGGGGACGTTGGCGGGATACGAGGTACGGGAATATCTCTTGGAGAAGTGGGGCCGCCGCTGCGTCTACTGCGGCGCGAGCAACACGCCGCTCCAGGTGGAGCATATCGTGCCGAGGGCTCGGGGCGGAAGCGACCGCGTCGCGAACCTCACCCTGGCCTGCGAACCGTGCAACACCCGCAAGGGAACGCAAACGGCTATCGAGTTTGGACACCCAGACGTGCAGGCGCAGGCCCGCCGCCCGCTGAAGGATGCCACAGCGGTCAACACAACCCGATGGGCGATGTATCAGCGGCTTGTCGCTACCGGCCTGCCGGTCGAGGTTGGCACCGGAGGGCGCACGAAGTACAACCGGACGCGCCTGGGACTGGCGAAGGCCCACTGGCACGACGCGGCATGTGTCGGGGCCAGCACGCCCGAGTACCTGGATACTCGTTGGGTTCGTCCGCTCCTGATCACCGCCACTGGCCACGGATCGCGTCAGATGTGCCGGATGGACAGGTACGGCTTCCCACGCACCGGCCCGAAAGGCACTCGGGTGGTGAAGGGCTTCAAGACGGGCGATATGGTGCGTGCCGTCGTCACGACCAGCACGAAGCAGGGGGTCTACAGAGGGCGAGTGGCCGTGCGGGCATCTGGCTGGTTCAACATCACCACCAGTACCAGGACGATACAGGGCATCCACGCTCGCTTCTGTCGCCATCTGCATCGGGCAGATGGCTACACCTACCCCGAAGGCGTCGCTTCCTCCCACCCCTAAAGGGGGCGGGTTTCCGCGCCGGATTCTTATGAAAACGCAATCCACCGTCATTCCCCTCTATCTGGTTACCACGGGTGCGTTTATTGCACTTTATGTGCTGCTGGCGATGCTCAGTTTTATGGGTACGCTGTTACCACTAAGCATGCCGTTGATCTGGCTACCGGCTGGCTTCGCCGCCGCCGCCGTCGTGATCCTCGGCCCCCGAATGTCGGCTCTCGGAATCTGGATCGGTGCCTTCGTCGCTCGGTTTTTGTTCTCTCTCGTTGATGGTTTCCATGTGGCGGATCTGGCGATCTCTGCGACTATCGCAACAGGGGCGCTGGCGCAGGCGCTGACCGCCGGATTTCTCCAGCGCCGATGGGCGCTCTTCTGGAGTACATCCAGTCGGCGCGGTTGGTCAATCTTGGCGCTGCTGGCGGCGGCGGCGGTGGGGATGATTGATGCCACGTTTAGCAGTGTCGCTCTGGCGATTGCGGGGCGGGTGCCACCGAATGCCTATGGGATTGTCTGGGGCGGTACGTGGCTTGGCAACAGCTTCAGCATCTTCCTGATCACCCCGCTGCTGATCTGGCTAGGTATACAACTCCACGCATGGCCGGTGTCTCGGCAGATCGCACTGTTTGTCATTGATGCCGGACTGATTCTCTCGGTTGGGATTTTCTTCCTTCTGTGGGGTATTGAGTCAGATCGGATGACCGATGAGTTCACGGGTGATGCGGCAACCGCCGCATTGGTGTTGCATAGTGTGGTGAACCAGTATCAGCATGATGTGGAAATGATCCACGCACTCTATATGTCGTCAGGCGGTGATCTCACTCGGCAGGAGTTCAGTTCCTTCGTGCAACATGTGACCACGTCGCCAGGGATTCAGGATCTGGTGTGGGCACCGCTGGTAACGGCTGCCGACCGTCCTGCCTACGAGGCGGAAGTACGGCGCGAGGGCTTCTCCGACTTTATGATCTTTGAGCGCGGTAGCGATGGGCAGCGCACTCGTGCTGGCGCCCGTAGTTCATATGTGGTTGCCGACTATCACGAGCCGCTCAACGCCAACCGCGCCGATATGGGCTTCGACATGAATTCGGAGCCGATTCAGCGGGCAGCCCTGGAGCGAGCACGCGATACAGGTCGGGCCGCATCCACGGTTCCGGTCAATCTCATCGGCGATTCGACCCCGAGACTCGTGATCTTCTGGCCGATCTATGCGCCCGGAGCCGTTATTGACACCATCGCCGCACGCCAAGCGAATATCCGAGGCTATGTGATCGGCGTATCACGTATCCATGATCTCGTGAATACCGTGATGCAGATGCCCGAGTTGCTCGACATTGATGTCTACCTCTTTGACCAGAATGTCGCAGCGAGCAATCAACCTTTTTATATCAACCCGGCATCATCTCGCTCTCTACCACTAACCACGAGCGATACCACACAACTCGGCCATCTGATCACGGGGATGTTCTACGCAACGTCGTTTGATGTGGCGGAGAACAGGTGGCAGATCATCATCAAGCCCACACCTACCTTTATCACCAGACGTCGCACATGGGAGCCGTGGATGGCCATGCTGTTCGGGTTGGCAATCTCGGGCTGGGTGGCGCATGCGCTTGCCAAGCGCCACCAAGACGCCGATGCGCTGCGGGATAGCGAGATGTCGCTGCGAAAAAGCGAGGTGCGCCTGCGCACGATCTTGCGGACGGCCCTTGATGGCTTCTGGATTGCCGATCAACAGCAGTGCTTTGTTGATGTGAACGACGCATACTGCGCCATGTCAGGCTACAGTCGTGATGAGATCCTCACAATGCGGATCCCGGATGTCGCCGAAGGCGAGCAGCCGGAAGATATTCGGGCCCAGATTGGGCAGATCATGCGTGTTGGGTCGGGTCGCTTTGAGGCTCGCATCCGCTGCAAAGACGGCAGCATTTTCGATGTGGACATCAGCGCCCATTACATCAGCAGCGATGGTGGCCAGTTGGTCGGATTCTGTCGCGACATCACCTATCGCAAGCGTCGCGAGAGCGAGATTCAGCAACTGAACAGTGAACTGGAGTTACGTGTCGTTGAGCGTACTGCCGACCTGAGCCAGATGAACGCCGAGTTAAGCAGGGCGCTACGCACAAAGGACGAGTTTCTATCTACAATGAGCCACGAGTTGCGCACCCCGCTGAACAGTGTCCTCTCGTTCACGGAGATTCTGCTGGAGCAATACGCCGGACCGCTGAACGAACGCCAGGTTCGTTCGCTGCACCATATTGACTCCAGCGGGCGTCACTTGCTGTCGCTGATCAACGACATTCTCGACCTTTCCAAAATTGAGGCCGGACGCATGGATCTCTTTCTTGAGCCATGTATGATCAGCGACATCTGCGAGTCTAGCTTACTCTTCATCAGGGAGCTTGCCATAAAGCAGGGCTTGCATGTGAGCTTCGCCAGTAACAACGATGACGCGATGATGAATGCTGATGCGAAACGCATGAAGCAGATGCTGGTCAATTTGCTGAGCAATGCGGTAAAGTTCACCCCGACGGGCGGGCAGATACACCTGGAAGTGGAGACTGATGCGGTGAAGGATCTGGTGTATTTCATCGTGGAGGATAGCGGGGTTGGGATCACGCCCGAGGGTATGACCCACCTGTTTACGCCCTTCACCCAACTCGACAGCAGCCTCACCCGCAGGCACGAGGGCACCGGATTGGGGCTGGCTCTGGTGCGGCGGTTAGCAGATCTGCACAGCGGCAGCGTGCGTGTTGAGAGTTCCGGTTTGGACGAGGGCAGCCGCTTCACAATCATCCTGCCCTGGCTACACTCGAAGCGAGAGTCGTCGGCAGACGTCACGCTGCTCCCCGCCCAGACCGAAGTGTTCGCACCGGTGCAGATCGTCGGGGAGCAACAGATACACGCGCACCGGGATGCCTTGATCCTTCTGGTCGAGGATAATGACATCACAATCAGTGCGATCAGCGATTATCTTCACGACTATCATTATCGCGTGGTGGTGGCCCATAACGGCATAGAAGCCATTGACCGAGTTGTCGCGAGTAGTCCAGACCTCATTCTGATGGACATCCAGATGCCAGAGATGGACGGGCTAGAGGCGACCCGACGGCTGCGGGCGCTGCCCACATGTGCGACAACGCCGATCATCGCGCTGACCGCCCTCGCTATGTCAGACGACCGGGATCGCTGCCTAGAGGCTGGGGCCAATGAGTACCTGAGCAAGCCACTGAACCTGCACCGGCTGGTTGGTCTGATTGATCGTTTGTTAGGGGGGTAATCGTACAGTAGTCGTCATGTCGCCAGGGGGAGCAAGGCAGAAGAACGAATAGGGCGGATAGCACCCTCCAGGTGTCGCAGAGATATGGTAGGATGAAATATGATTGGGCATGCGGTACCGTTGGCGGGCAGTCACCCACCGACCCCCGCGACGCGACTTCAGTCGTCGGCGATTGTGCATCAGCCCTGTTGCCATCCGCGAATTCAAAGACATCATTTTGAGGCATGCCATAATGGGTGATCGCGTTACATAAAAATGTAGAAGGTATGCCATGGTTGCGACAACACCGATGTTGTTTTCAAACGGTCAGAGAGGGCTTATCATGCCGCAGGCCGATGCAGACACCCTCCGCAATACCCTGCTCAGCGCCTACGACGGACAGTGTGCTATCACCGGCTGCGCCGTCGTTGAGGCTCTTCAGGCGACGTTGATCGATCCCAACGGCCCGGCAGAGAGTTCCAACGCCATCCTGCTGCGCGCTGATATCGCCCAACTCTTCAATGTCGGCATGATCGCGGTTGACGCCCTAAACTTGAAGGTGAGTCTGGCCGTTGAGATTGCCGATGCTCCCGACTATAGTAGCCTCTCGAATACACTCTTGCGTCAGCCTGCACGCATTGCCATGCGCTGTAGCCGCCAGATCCTCGATGCCCACTACCGGCGATTTTTGCTTCGGCAGCGCGCCGCCGCCGTGCGCCGGGGCGTCATTGAATCTTTGCCGTTTCCCCTTGCCGACACCCCAACACTGCATTACGCCCTGGCCGTTAAGAGTTGGGTGAATAGCGTGGCCTATAACCACGATGGGACGCTTATTGCGACGGGTTCCTGGGATGGGGTCGCCCGTATCTGGCGCACAAAAGATGGCTCCTTGCTGCATACGCTCCAGGCCGATCTTGGTGAGGTCAACGATATCAGTTTTAGCCCCAATGGGGCCTGGCTCGCCGCCGCTGGGCGGAACCAGGTTGTCCAGATCTGGCGGGTGAGCGACGGGATGGCTATGACTCCTCTTCAGGGGGTGGATGGCCATAGCGGTGCAGTCTTTAGCATCAGCTTTAGCCCCAACACCACCACTATCGCTAGCGGTAGCTGGGATCATAGCGTCTGCATCTGGAGCCTAGACGACGGGCGGCCTATTCGCCGCCTCACCGATCATCGCGGCGCGGTAAATAGCGTGAGCTTCAGCCCATCGGGCCGACTCATCGCTACCGGCAGCCACGACCGTCAGGTGCGGATCTGGCGTGCGTCCGACGGTGTCCTCCTCAATATACTTCAGGGTCACAGTGATGCGATCTTCAGCGTGGCGTTCAGCCCCGATGGGCGCACTCTGGCAAGTGCCGGCACTGACGGCTCTATCCGTCTTTGGCGTGTTGCCGACGGGATACCGCTCTACGCACTTCATTCCAACAGTGGAGCGGTCTTCAGCCTGGCCTTCAGCCCCGACGGTGAACATGTGGCCAGCGGCGATTACAGCCGGTCGGTGCGGATCTGGCGCGTTCACGACGGCACTCTCCTGCACAGCATCCCCGCTCATGCCGAGGGCGTCACGTCGCTTGCCTATAGCCCCGATGGGCGTACCCTGGCCAGCGGTAGCTTCGATTCCTCACTAAAAATCTGGAACTTGTAGAGAGTCGGCTATCGAACCGTGGATTGGAGAGTGACCGTGGGTGAGCTAACCTACCTGGAGGCTATCCGCGATGGGCTGCGCCACGAGTTGCTGCGCGACGAGCGGGTGCTGCTGCTGGGCGAAGATATTGGGGTGTACGGCGGGGCGTTTAAGGTGACGCAGGGGTTGTTCGAGGAGTTTGGTGGGCGGCGGGTGATTGATACGCCCATGGCGGAACTGTGTATGGTCAGTGTGGCCACGGGCCTGGCCTTCCAGGGATTCCTGCCGGTGGTCGAGATCCAGTTTGCCGATTTTATCTCCAGCGGCTTTGATTCGATTGTGCAATTTGCCGCCACAACCCACTACCGCTGGGGTCAGGCGGTACCAATTGTGATCCGTGCGCCGGGCGGCGGCGGGCTGCGCGCCGGCCCCTTCCACTCGCAGTGCAACGAGGCGTGGTTTGCTCATGTCCCCGGCCTGAAGGTGGTCGCCCCGGCTACGCCCGCCGATGCGCGTGGGCTGCTGATCAGCGCCATCCGCGACCCAAACCCGGTGATTTTCTACGAGACCAAGGCGCTCTACCGTTCGCTCACGGGGCCGGTACCCGAGGGCGAGGATGGGATTGTGCCCATTGGTCAGGCGGCCCTGCGCTGCCAGGGCGAGGAGCTGACGATTATTGCCTATGCGGCGATGGTGCCTGAGGCCATACAGGCCGCCGCACAGTTGGAGTCCGAGGGTCGTAGTGTTGAGGTTCTCGACCTGCGCTCGCTCAAGCCGCTGGACGAGGACGCCATTCTGTCTAGTGTGCGCAAGACGGGCAAGGTGTTAATCGTCCACGAGGCAAACCGCACCGGTGGCATCGGCGGTGAGGTGGCCGCCCTGATCGCCGAGCGGGCCTTCGAGTATCTCGACGGTCCGATCATCCGCGTAGCCGCACCCGACACTCCCGTACCCTACAGCCCACCCCTAGAGGACGCCCATCGGCCCAACGCAGCAAAAATTCTCGTTGCCGCACGGGAGTTGTTGGCGTATTAAAACGCACAAAGTCGCAAAGAATTGTCGGTGCGCCCAGGCTGTGCTATAGTATCCCGAAGTCTCGCGTTTTAGGGTATCGGGGGATCTGGGGCAGCAATCAGCGCGGATCCCGCGTCGCTAACTGGGCTGTCGCCCGATGCGTTCCCAGGCGAATGTGCTTCGCCTGGTCTTTTTTGTTGCCCTGGGCATCATCTGAGGAGATGTGTATGTCGGCTGTCACGATGGATCAGCTTGTTTCATTATGCAAACGCCGTGGGTTTATCTTCCCCGGCAGCGACATCTACGGCGGGCTCCAGGGCACCTACGACTTTGGGCCGCTTGGGGTTGAGCTGAAGAATAACCTGAAGGCCGCCTGGTGGCGGGCCAATGTCTACGAGCGCGATGATATGGAGGGCCTTGACGCCGCCATCCTGATGAATCGCCTGACCTGGAAATATTCTGGCCACGAGGAGACCTTCACCGACCCGCTGGTGGATTGTCGTACCTGCCGCGCCCGCTGGCGGGCCGATCATATCAAGGATACCTGCCCGAGCTGCGGGTCGAAGGATCTGACCGAGCCGCGACCCTTTAACATGATGTTCAAGACCCAGGTTGGCCCGGTGGCCGATGATACGTCCTATGCGTATCTGCGCCCCGAGACGGCCCAGGGTATCTTTGTGAACTTCGCCAATGTGCTGACCACCACAGCGCGTAAGCTGCCCTTCGGGATCGCCCAGATTGGCAAGGCGTTCCGCAATGAGATCAACCCGCGTAATTTCATCTTCCGCGTGCGCGAGTTTGAGCAGATGGAGATTGAGTTCTTCGTTATGCCCGGTACCGAGGACGCATGGCATCAGCGCTGGCTGGACGACCGCCTGGCCTGGTGGCGGAGCGTCGGGTTGAGCGGCGATAATCTACAGGTATACACGGTACCCAAAGCCGATTTGGCCCACTACTCGAAGGCAACCTACGACCTAATGTACCGCTTCCCGATTGGCTTTGAGGAGTTAGAGGGAATCGCTTCTCGCAGCGATTACGATCTTGGCTCGCACTCGAAGGAGCAGGAGAGCCTGGGGCTGAGTGCGAAGGTGGGACGCAACGACGATAGCACCGCCAAGCTGACCTACTTCGACCCGGAGAGCAAGCGGCATCTGGTGCCCTTTGTGATCGAGCCGTCGGCGGGAGTGGATCGCGGGGTGCTGGCTCTGCTCACCGAGGCGTATGACGAGCAGCAGATTAAGCCGGTGACGCCCGAGCGCGCCCAGGCGGTAGCCGAGGCTTTGGCCGCCTTTGTAAAGAGCGTGGGCCGCAGCGAGAAACTGCCGGTCGAGCAGCGTGATGCGTTGCTGGAGCGGGCTGAACTGATCGGCAATGATCTCGCCGCCAGTATGTCTCAGATCTCGGCCCTGCTGGATATGCCCGGCGCAGCCAGCATCGAACTGGGCAAAAAGCTGCGCGGTCAGGTTGAGCCAACCCTGGACGAGTCGTACCGCACGGTGCTACACCTCAAGCCGGCCTTGGCCCCGATCAAGGTGGCGGTCTTCCCGCTCAAGCGCAACGCCCCCGAGATCGTGGCCACCGCCCGCCAGATCCGCAAGTCGCTCCAGGCCGAAGGCAATATGCGGACGGTCTATGATGACACCGGGGCAATTGGCAAGCTCTACCGGCGCCAGGACGAGATCGGCACGCCCTACTGCATCACCGTGGACTTTGACACGATTGGACAGGGGAAAGATGCCACCCTCGCCGGCACCGTTACGGTACGCGACCGCGACACGATGGCCCAGGAGCGCGTGCCGATCACCGAGTTACAGGCGTATTTGCGTACCAACGTGTAGTAGGGGCACAGCAGGCGTTGGCAACGGTGCCATCCACGAATACGTCACGAATACGCGAATAAGGCTCTGCACTGAGCTATTCGTATATTCGCGACCTATTCGTGGACGGTGCAACATGGCCTTAAAAGCACCGTTGCCGACCCCTGCTGCGCCCCTACGGACGCATCCATGAATGACGGACGATACACCATCCCGACGCGAGTCTACCTGACGGTTGAGCAGCGCACGAAGCTGGACGGGCTGCTGCGCCTGGCCGAGCAGAACCTTGATGTGCTGCTCACCGATCTGCTGGTGTCCTATCTGGCCGGTCAGGACAATCCGCCCGCCGAACCTGAGCCTGACCCGACTGATGCCCGTGCGGCTGAGTTGGCTGGCCGACGCCGTGAGTTGCGCCGCCTGCGGATCAAGCTGAACGACCCCTACAACCCGCCGCCAGAATGGCTGATCACGATGGTTGCCGATTTAGAGACCGAGATTGCTCGGCTGAGTCTTTAGCTTCCACCGTCCTGGAAGCTTTGAGAATTTCATGAAAGTTCGCATTGATCAACTGATTGTCGCACGTGGCCTGGCGGAGACGCGCAGTAAGGCCCAGGCACTGCTGCTCGCCGGGAGCGTGCGGGTGAACGGCCAGCCAGCGGGCAAGGCGGGCACGCTGGTGGATGAGGCGGTGGATCTGGAGGTGACGGCGGCCCTGCCCTACGCCAGCCGAGGCGGGCATAAGCTGGCTCACGCCCTCGACACCTTCAACCTGAACCCGGTCGGCATGATCGCCCTCGACGCCGGAGCTTCCACCGGCGGTTTTACCGACGTGCTGCTCCAGCGCGGAGCCACCCGCGTCTACGCCGTGGATGTGGGCTACGGCATCCTCGATTACCGTTTGCGCGAGGATTCTCGGGTGGTGGTGCTGGAGCGGACGAATATCCGGCATCTGGAGCGGCTGCCGGATGCTTCCCTCCTCGCCAACTGCGCCGTCATTGATGTATCGTTCATTTCACTGAAGCTCGTCCTGCCCGCCGTGCGCCGTCTGACCACGCCCGATGCCTGGGTGGTGCCGCTGATTAAGCCGCAGTTTGAGGCTGGGTCGGGGCAGGTGGGCCGGGGCGGGGTGGTGCGCGACCCCGCCATCCACCGGGCGGTGCTGCGCGAGGTTCTGGCGATGGCGACCGAACTCGGGCTGACCCCGTGCGGCCTAACGCGCTCGCCGCTGCTTGGCCCAGCGGGTAATGTGGAGTTCCTGGCATGGCTCCAACCGGGTGGGGAGATGATTGACGTAGCGGCAGAGATCAGCCGTCTGACGTGAAAATAGCCGGGTGTCGGGTAGGGGCGCGTCGCGACGCGCCCCTACGGTTCGTTTTCATCGGGTGTTGTGCGGCGAAGCCGCATGGTTGTCTGACGGGATCGTAAAGAACCTCATGCACGAGCTATCAATTGCCATGAACCTGGTGCAGATCGCCGAGGAGGCCGCCCGCAAGGCGGGTGCATCTCAGGTGACAGTGCTGTACCTGCGCGTGGGTGCCCTGTCGGCCATCGTCCCAGAGGCTCTGCGTTTTGGCTTCGAGATTGTCACTGATGGCACCATGCTCGCCGGTGCGCGCCTGGAGATTGAGGAGGTGCCGGTGCGGATCTTCTGCGAACATTGCGCGGCGGAGGCCGATCTGCCCAACCCGCAGATCTTCTGCTGCCCCACATGTCAGCGGCCAACCGGCCATATGGTGCAGGGCCGCGAGTTAGAGCTAACGTCCCTGGAGGTCACATGAGCGATCTGCCAAAACGATTGATTGATGTGCGCCAGCATGTGCTGAGCAAGAATGATCACCTGGCCCACGGGCTGCGCCAGCGCTTTGATCAGGCTGGTGTGCGCGTCTTCAACCTGCTCTCTAGCCCCGGTGCCGGTAAGACTCGTCTGCTTGAGGAGACTCTGCGCCGCCTCGGTGATCGCTACCGGGTGGCGGCCCTGGTAGGCGATCTGGCTACCGATAACGACGCTCGCCGTCTGGCCCGCAGCGGGGCCGCCGTGCGCCAGATTGAGACCGGCGGACTCTGCCATTTGGAGGCGGATCTGGTGGCGCGCCATCTGGAGGGTTGGAATCTGGCGGACTTCGACTTTCTGTTTATCGAGAATGTGGGCAACCTGGTCTGTCCTACCAGCTACGATCTTGGCGAACACGGGCGGGTGGTGCTGATGGCGGTGACGGAGGGCGAGGATAAACCGCTTAAGTACCCCGGCACCTTCCGCTGGGCCGATTTGGTGTTGATCTCAAAGATTGATCTGGCGGAGGCGGCTGAGTTTGACGCCGCCGCTGCCCGCGCCAGCATTACGTCTGTTCACCCCAACGCGACGATTATTGCGACCTCGGCCCGCACCGGCGCAGGACTCGACGAGTGGCTGGCGTGGCTGGAGATGCGAACACCATGAAATATCTTGATGAGTTCCGCGACCCGCAGCTTGCCCAGAAACTCTTCGCCGATATTCAGCGCATCACCACCCGCCCCTGGGCGATTATGGAGGTGTGCGGCGGACAGACTCACACGATCATCCGCAACGGGATTGACCAACTTCTGCCGAAGGAGATCGAACTGATCCACGGCCCTGGCTGCCCGGTCTGCGTGACGCCTCTGGAGCTGATTGACAGGGCTCTGGCTATCGCTGCCCTCCCTGATGTCATCTTTTGCTCGTTCGGCGACATGCTGCGTGTCCCCGGCAGCAGCAAGGATCTCCTAAAAATCAAGAGCGAGGGCGGCCATATTCGCATTGTTTACTCGCCTCTCGACGCCGTGAAGATCGCCCAGCAGAATCCTCAGCGCCAGGTGGTCTTCTTCGGTATCGGTTTCGAGACCACCGCGCCCGCCAACGCGATGTCCATTCTCCACGCCAAACGCCTGGGCCTGGATAATTTCTCTATGCTCGTCTCGCATGTGCTGGTGCCACCGGCAATCAGCGCGATTATGGAGTCGCCGAACTGCCGGATGCAGGGTTTTCTGGCAGCCGGCCACGTCTGTAGTGTGATGGGCACACACCAGTACGGCCCGTTGGTTGCGCAGTACCACGTGCCGATTGTCGTCACCGGATTCGAGCCGCTCGATGTGCTGGAAGGAATCCGGCGCACGGTGGTTCAGCTAGAGGCGGGCGCAGCCGAGCTGGAAAACGCCTACGCCCGTGCGGTCAGCGCGGACGGCAACCTGCCCGCCCAGAAGGTATTGGCCGATGTATTTGAGGTGACAGATCGCACATGGCGTGGCATCGGCAGCATCCCCCTGAGCGGCTGGCGACTCAGCGAACGCTACCGTGACTTCGACGCCGAGAACCGCTTCAGCGTCGGCCACATCCGCACCGCAGAGTCGGCGCTCTGCCGCAGCGGCGAGGTGCTGCGCGGTCTGATCAAGCCCAACCAGTGTCC
>CAIXLU010000488.1 GCA_903920315.1 uncultured Oscillochloris sp. | reverse complement strand
GGGACAGCCCGCGAAGGCGGGCTTCGTAGATGTAGCCCGCGACTTCAGTCGCCGGGCGACCGGGTTCCTGAGGACTTTGCTCATGCCCTAACATGCTGGGTGGGTTGCTTTGACCATAATAGCAGGGAATGGTATAGTCGCCCCCGAGTCGCCAAAGTTTACAGGATACCTGATATGTTGCCCCGCAATGCGAGAAAAGTACCGTCATGGAGTCCCGATCTGTGGCGGCGGGTAAAGGCACTGGCAATCTCATTAGGTGTTCTCTATGCGATCACACTCATAGGGCTCTGGATTGTCTACCGGGTGGAAGATACGGTTACGCTCAATATGGGCAGTTCGTATGCGCGGCCCTTCCTGCACGGCTTTCTGAGAGATACGCAGAATGACCAGACCGCCTTTGCCTATACCACACGGGGATCGACCATCTCGCTGCCCGGTTCCGCGTCAGGCCCCTACCGGGTGCGGCTAAAAATCAGCGGCTGGCGTCCGGCACCGTATAAGACTCCCGACCTCACGCTGCGCTCTGGCACGTTCTCGACCACATTCCCTCTGCGAGATGTCAACCAGACTATTTTCTACGATCTCGTCCTGCCACCGACGGCGGGCGATCTGCTGCTGGAATTTGAGAGCGACCTCTATCGTCCCTCAGTTGATGATCAACGGTCGTTGGGTGTGGCCCTGTTCACGGTTGAGGTTCGCGGGCTGAACCCATTCCCGCCCCTGACCACGACAGCGGTGATGTTGGTGATTGCCACGCTGCTCTGGTGGTTCGGGCTGCGGGTTGGCCTCTCCGGCAGTGCAGCGGCCCTGCTGTCTGGTGTGGTGATGCTCTGCCTTCTGGTAGGGCTGGCCCAGGCTCGGCTGCTGATCACGATTGGCCTCAACCGCTGGATGATCACCCTGCTGTTGCTGCACCTGCTACTCTGGCCGCTGCAACGTCTGATGCAGACGGTTATGCGGCGCTACGATCTGGAGATCACACCCGCAAACGGGAACTGGCTGTGGGCGATTTTTGGCCTGGCCTTGATCTTCAAGCTCGGCGGCATGCTCTACCCGATTGCGATTTTTTATGATCAGGCGGCGCATACGGTGCGCGTACAGATGCTGCTCGATGGTCGTTTTTTAGAACTTTACCGCCCTGGCTTCACGTCGTATATGGGCGGGACGGTGGGCCTTGAGAGCGGCTACATGCCCTACTCTCCGCTCTGGTATATCATTATCGCCCCGCTGCGGCTCATGGGCATCGCCATCGGCAATGCGATGAACGGGCTGAGCGGCATTCTCGACACCAGCAAAGGGCTGATGATCTTCCTGATCGCGCTGGCGACTCTCCGCCGCGAGCGGGCGGCGCTACTGGCATCGGGACTCTATTATCTGCTGCCCATGCCGTACTTTCTGCTGTCGTGGGGCAACTACCCGACCCAGTTTGGGCTATGGGCGGCGTTGCTGGCGATCACCTTCCTGACACTAAACTACGAGCATATGCCAGAGGTACGGCAGTGGCGATCCTTCGGCATGTGGGCAGCGCTGCTGGCGCTCGCGATTCTCTCCTATACGATGATCGGTCTTCTGGCCTTCACCATGTTCGGCGTGCTGATCGTGATCAAAGCGTTACAGGGCATTAAGCCGAACTGGGGGATCATTCAGGCACTCGTCGTCGGCATGCTGGTGGCCGAGATCTTTTCCTTCGCGATCTACCACTACCAGTTTGCGGCGGTTTTTGTCAGCTCAACCCTTCCTTCCGTTATCAACAGCGTTTTGGCAAAGGCCAACGCCGAGCTGCGGACGGATGTAGAGCCACGCGAGAGTCCGCTGAGCAACGTCCTGGCAAACAACGCCTTCATGCGCAACCACACCACCGATCTCCTGCTTGTGATCGCCCTGATCGGCTTTGTATGGCTGTATATTGACGACAAAGCCGGGCGCTACCGAGGATTGTGGAGCGCCTGGATCGCCATTCTGCTGGTCTACACGGCGTTTAGCGCCTATGTCGCCGACATGGTACTCAAACATGTCTTCTTTGTGATGCCCCTGATCTGCATTGCTGCCGCGCTGGTGCTGGATCGGATCTGGGGCCGCTGGAGCTATGGCCGCTGGATCGTGATCGCTGGCCTCATCCTGCTCTTCGCACTGACGGCTGATCGCTGGTGGTTCTACATGCTGGTCAAGCGCCAGTACTGATCGCCGCTACGTGCGGTTCAGATCCCGCAGCACCTCGCGGTAGACCGCGATCCGCTGGCGGCGCAGGGCGGGGCGATGGCCAAGCATGAGCTTGATTCCTTCAGCGATAATCTCGTAGGCGTAGCCAAGGCGCAGGGCGATTCGCAGCAGTCCGGCGAATCTCCAGCCGTACCACATTCGCGCCAGCAGCAGCTTGCTGCGCTGAAAATTGACGTGTCGCCGGGTGATCGCCTGCTCACTGCTCTTGCCCTCGTAATGGATAATCTCCGCCTCGGGAACGTACGTAATTGTGGATTGCGGATTGTGGATTGTGGATTGCCTTGCCCCAATCGGCAATCCGCAATCCGCAATCCACAATCGGTACTGCCACTCCAACTCCTCGCTGTACATAAAAAAGCGCTCGTCGAGCAGCCCGGCCCGCATGATCGCCGTCGTTCGCACCAGCAGGGCCGCGCCCACGAGCCAGCCCACCGGCTGGGCCAGATCATCAGGCTGATCCGCGCAGCGGTAGCGGCGCACCCAGGGATTGTGCGGCCAGATCCGCTCTAGCAGCGTACTCTCCCAGAGCATCTCCGCCCGCGTTGGAAATTGTCGCCGTGAGGACTGCACGCTGCCGTCGCTGTAACGTAGGCGCGGACCGACGATCACCACCTCCGGGTGAGAATCCAGTTCGGCCACCAGCCGCAGAATCGCGTCACCAACCACCTCGGTGTCCGGGTTGAGCAGCAGCACGTAATCGGGAACGGTAGATTGTTCCGAGTCAATCTGCAATCTGCAATCTGCAATCTGCAACACAAAACGCAGCGCCCGATTATTCCCCGCCGCAAAGCCCAGATTCGCCCCAGACTCGATCAGCCGCACCTTGGGAAACTCGGCCCGCAGCATCTGGGGCGTACCATCACCGCTGGCGTTGTCCACCACGATGATCTCGTAGGCGAGATTGCCGCCCACCAGGGAATCCGCCACCGAGTGCAGGCAGCGCCGCAGTAGTTCACGCACATTCCAGGAGACGATGATGATCGCTAGCGTTGGCGAGGCAGGAGGAGAGGATTGAGCAAACACACCGCACCCTATCTCAGATCTTCAATGCCTCGCTGCTCGCATGTTTCTTTACGCCGTTCTGGGCCGGGGGCGGCGCGGCGGGCGGGAGCGTACTCGGTGTTGTGTCGGTTGGCGGAGCGACGGTTATTTTCGCGATTGTTGAGGAAAAAGCGTTGTACGCCAGGGTCAGGCCAACGGCGAAGAGCGCGCTGCCAACGCCAATCATGGCGTTGAACGGTGCTGGCGCAATCACCGCCACCCGGATCAGCACCGTGGCGACAGCAAACCCGGTATTACGAAAGACAACATGGTACGTCGAGCTATGGTGCATGGAGACAAACACCAGCAGCACATCGAAGAAAATCAGGATGGTGTAGCAATCACCGAAAAAGGAGACCGCTCGCCCGACTGCGAGATACTGCTGCACCGTATAGAGGCCGATCGCAAAAAAGGCCAACAACAGCCCCAGCGCGATCAACTTCTTCATCGCCACAAACCCGGCCAGATTATAAAAATCGTCCTTAACTCCCTGATGTTGCTGCACCTGATAGTAGAACCGCAGGATCACAAACATCACCAGCGCCCCGCCTGCCAGCGCGATAATGGGCAGGATAGTGGGCTGCGCCTTGCTCCACGTGATGGGTTCATCAAAGGCGGTGAGTTCGCGGAATGCTCCGCGCAGCAGGCTGAGCGAGAGGATCTCTAGTTGTTTCCCAACGGTATTGGCCACTGATCGGGCCAAGCCAAAGACAATTCCGGCTAGGGCAACAATCTGGACGAGCTGGAGGGTAAAATCAATTGCGTAAAAGTGGTTTGTGGGGACGATAGCCAGCAGCAGTGGGGGCAGAAATGCCCGTCGGCGGGCCTCGATCACGAGCAGTGCGCCAATAAAGCTGAGGATCAGTATATCGGCGACCAGATGACGAATACGTGGACTATCCCACTCAGACTCTAGCCGGTCAAACATACGCGAGGAAATGGGAAACAGCCGGTTCATGATACGCCCTATTTCTGATCCCTAATACATACACACATGAACAATCGTACTATAAGGAATGGCTTTGTGCAACCTAGAGCTGTCTGTTATACTCAGCAGCTTAACTGTTTTAATACGAGACAAGGTGTCAGGTGTTAGGTGTTAGGTGTCAGGT
>CAIXLU010000487.1 GCA_903920315.1 uncultured Oscillochloris sp. | reverse complement strand
CGCCAACCCCACGGTGGTTATGTCGCCAGCCAATCTGGCCTATGTGATCTACACCTCTGGCTCAACCGGACAGCCGAAAGGGGTGCAGATTATCCACCAGGGCGTGGTGAATTATCTGAGTTGGTGCGTGCGAGCCTATCCAGTGATCGCCGGCAGTGGTATTCCGCTCAATGCGTCGTTCAGCTTTGATGGCGCGGTTCCCAATCTCTTTGCCCCGCTGCTGATGGGCAAAGCCGTGATTCTTCTGCCCGAAGCAACTCAGTTTGAACACCTCAGCGCCGCCTTGCGCCAGGTCGCGGAGCCGTTCAGCCTGCTGAAAGGGACGCCCACCCACCTGAGCGTGCTACATCAGTTGTTAGGTCGCTCAACGGAGCCGCTGCGGACGCACGCCCTGGTCCTCGGTGGGGAACCGCTGCCGCGCTCGTTAGTGTCCACCTGGAGGACATATGCACCAGAAAGCCGAGTCTTTAATCAGTATGGCCCCACCGAGGCCACCGTCGCCTGCTGCGCCTACGAGGTGCCCACACACTCCGATCTCCCAGAGATGATCCCGCTTGGGCGACCAATTGCCAACACGCAGGTCTACCTGCTGGATCGTCATCTCCAGCCCGTGCCAATCGGCGTCCCCGGCGAGTTGTACATCGGCGGGGTGCAGGTGGCCCGTGGCTACCTGCATCGTCCTGACCTGACCGCCGAGCGATTCATCACGAATCCCTTTGGCCCTGGGCGGCTCTACAAAACAGGTGATCGCTGCCGCTATCTGCCTGACGGCAACATCGAGTTTCTTGGACGTACCGACCACCAGATCAAGCTGCACGGCTTCCGCATCGAGTTGGGCGAGATTGAGGCCCAGCTACGTCAGTGTGCCGGTGTGCAGGCGGCGGTGGTGGTGCTGTCCGAGGCGGCGACCGGCAAGCGGCTGGTGGCGTATGTGGTGGGAGCAGTGCCGACGGATGATCTGCGCGCCGAGCTGAGCCAGAAGCTGCCCACGTTTATGCTTCCATCTCAGTTTGTACAATTGCCGAGCATCCCGTTGCTCCCCAACGGGAAGATCGACCGCCGCGCCTTACCTGCGCCGGAGGCTGGAGTTGTCGCACGCCAGATGATTTTGCCGCGCACCCCGACTGAGGCGCTGCTGGCGACGATCTGGCAGGATACCTTGGGGCTGAAGCAGGTTGGCGTGACCGACAATTTCTTTCAGGTGGGGGGCGACTCGATCCTCAGCATCCAAATCGTCAGTCGCGCTCGTGAGGCAGGACTCCATCTGACACCCAGGGATCTGTTCCAGCACCAGACGATTGCGGATCTCGCCGCTGTGGTCCGTGCGGCACCGCAGACCGTCGCCGAGCAGGGGAGCGTGACGGGGCCGCTCCCGCTGACTCCGATCCAACGGCGCTTCTTTGCGCAGGCGTGGCGTGAGCCGCACCACTTCAATATGTCCATGCTGCTTGAGCTGGATGCAGCAGTCAATTCTGGCTGGCTTGAAGCGGCGGTTCGCAGCCTGATCACCCATCACGATGTCTTACGCCTGCGCTTTGATCGCCATGCGAACGATTGGCGGCAAACTATCGTCGCCCCTACGTTCGACGCACCCTTTTCGGTCAGCGATCTGTCGCCCCTAGACGAACACGAACAGCGGGCTGCTCTGGAGGCGCAAGCCAATACGTTGCAGTCCAGTTTAGATCTGGCCCACGGGCCGCTGCTGCGGGTGGCGCTCTTCCAGCGCGGCACTCGGAAGCAACTCTTGATCATCATTCACCACCTTGTGGTGGATGGGGTCTCGTGGCGCAT
>CAIXLU010000486.1 GCA_903920315.1 uncultured Oscillochloris sp. | reverse complement strand
CGCTTCGCTCTGCGTGACATGTGGAGTAGGGTGACTTCTGTTCTACTACGTTTTAGGTGTACCCTCATGTGGTCTTTGGCGCGATGAAACCTATCTCCCTACTCCTGCTGCTGCCGATGCTCGTCTACATATCCGTGGTTATGGTCTGGCACTCCCAGGGTATCAACCCGATCACCGGCGATGAGCCGCACTACCTGCTGATGGCTGAATCTCTGCTGCGCGACGGTGATCTGGCCGTGCTGAACAATTACCATTCCGACACGCCCGTGGCGCGGGAGTTGCCGGGCAATGTGGCCCCTACCGATACACACTCACAGGGCGAGCATAGCATCCACGGTGTTGGTTTGCCCCTGTTACTGCTGCCTGCCTACGCTCTGGGCGGTGTGCTGGGGGCCAAGCTATGGCTGGCGCTGCTGGTTGGTCTGACTCCGCTGGCCGTCTATCGCGTCGCACAGGTTTTCCTGCCAGATACCGGGTGGTCCATCACCATCGCGCTGCTGATCGGGCTTGGCCAGCCCTTCGTCACCGCCAGCGGCCAGATCTACCCCGATCTGATTGCGGGGCTGATTATGTTCTGGCTGCTGGGGCAGGAGGCGGGGGGCAGGAGGCAGGAGGCAGGAGGCGGGGGGCAGGAGGCGGGGGGCAGGAGGGCATGGGTGGGTGGACTCTTGCTTGGCTATCTGCCGTGGCTACACATTAAGTTCCTCCTTCCCGCCATGATCATTTGCCTGACATGTGGGCAGGAGGCAGGAGGCGGGGGGCAGGAGGCAGGGGGCGGGGGACAGGAGGCAGGAGGCAGGAGGCAGGGGGCGAGGTTCCTGGGGTTCTTGCCACTTGGTATCTCCCTGCTTGGCCTTGGTTGCTATAACCAGTGGGCATTTGGAGCCATCCTCGGCCCGTACCAGCCAGGGGACGCAACCACATCGCTCACACAGATCGCCATGATCTTCCTGGGATTGCACATTGACCGTATGCAGGGATTGTTCATCCACGTCCCACTGCTCCTGCTTGGTGTCTTTGGACTGGCCTTCTTTATCGCTGAGAAACGGCGACAGGCCCTCAGCGTTGGCTTAGTCTATCTTACGGTGATGCTGCCGCACGCTGCGCACACCAACTGGTATGGCGGCACCTCGTTTGCCGGGCGATTCTTCTGGTCTACCGCGCTGCTGTGGTGCTTCCCGCTACTCTCCGCCGTACGTTATCTCACAGCACGCCGTAGGTTCTGGCCGGCTATCTGTTTGCTGATCGCGGCATCCCTTACACAAGGTGTCTTTCTCGCGAAGGTACTCATCCCCAACAACTATACCTACAACTCAACCCTTGATGGCGCGGCGAACTGGTTGGCGAGCAACCCCTACAGCGATTTTTTCGACCTCCCGGCGTACCAGCGAGCGCAGTTCCTGCCATCGTTCCGCGACGTTGACACCTACCTGCGCTCCCCGACAAACTGGGGCTTTATCGGCCTGCTTGTCGGTCTGGCCGTCGCAGGGTACTGCGCTCGGCGACGGCGCATGGCGCACGATGGAGCGTAGAACGTGTACGCGATGTTCGACTCGCGTATTATAATGACAGGGGAAGAGCATGGAGTACCATAATGACAGCTATACCCGAATCTCCCGACGACCTGCTACGCCAGGGCGTAGCCGCGCTAAAGATGGGCGACCGGGCGCTCGCCGCGAACCTGCTCGCCCGTGCCGTGCGCAGCGATCCGCAGAACGAGCAGGCGTGGCTCTATCTGGCTGGTGCCGTGAGCGACTCCGCACAGCGGCGCACCTGCCTTGAGCGCGTCCTCAGCCTGAACCCGCACAATGAGGCGGCCCGCCAAGGGTTGCGCGGCCTGGGTTCTGCGCCCGCGCCAACCCCCACTCCTGCCCCCACGTCGCACCCAGCGTCGGTCCTCACCTCCCCGCCTACCCCCAAGCCGTCTCCCCCCGCCCGTACTCCGGTATTGGCCACCTCGACCACCATGCGCCTTGCGCCTACCTTCGCCCCGCTAGAGAACCAGACACGCAACAAAGCTATCCGTCACCCCGCCGACCGACTGGTCTGGGTGCTGATCCTCGTCCTCGGCCTGATGCTGATGCTCGGTTCCGGAACCTACGCGATCATCCTACTGCGCGGCTAACGTGCCCCTGGCTTGACATCCCTGCCCCTAGCCTCTACCATTGACGGCAGGCGGTACAGGCACATGTGCCTAACAGCCAGCAGAGAGGAAATAATGGCCGAAGAGCTTTTTAGTGGGCTGAACCCCGCCCAGCGCCGCGCCGTCGAGACGATCTCCGGGCCGGTGCTGGTGCTGGCCGGGCCGGGTAGCGGCAAGACCCGTGTACTCACCCATCGTATTGCCTACTTGATCCGCGAGGCCGGTGTAGACCCCTACAGTATCCTGGCTGTCACCTTTACGAACAAGGCCGCCCGCGAGATGAAGGAGCGGCTCACGACGCTCGTCGGCCCCGGCGAGGCCCAAGCTCTCACCGTTGGCACATTCCATAGCCTCTGCGCACGCTTCCTACGGCGTGACATCATCCACCTTGGGCGCGAGCGCGACTTTGCGATCTACGACAGCGACGACCAGGAGCGGCTGATGCGCCGCGTCTTTAGGGAACTGAACCTCGACGAGAAAAAGAACCCGCCGCGTGTTATCCGCGCTCGTATTTCTAGTGCTAAGAATGAACTGGTTTCGCCCGGTGAGTTCGCTCGTCTCAACCACACTTATCCCGACGAGATCGCCGCACGCTGCTACGAACACTACCAAAAATTGCTGCGAGAAAGTAACGCCCTCGACTTCGACGACCTGTTGGTCGAGATGGTTCATATCTTTGAACTCTTCCCTGAGGTGCTGGAGAAGTATCAGAATCGCTACGCCTACCTGTTGGTGGACGAGTACCAGGACACCAATCGTGTGCAATACACACTGGTGCGGCAACTCGCAGGTACGCAGCGCAATCTTTTTGCCGTCGGAGACGAAGATCAGTCTGTGTACGCCTTTCGCGGTGCCGACATCCGCAACATCCGCCAGTTTGAGCAGGACTACCCTGATTCCCAGGTGATCCTTCTGGAGCAGAACTACCGCAGTACCCAGGCGATCCTCGACACGGCTCAGGCACTGATCGCCGGGGGTGGCACGCGCACGCACGTCAAGAAACTCTGGACGCAGAACGGCGCGGGAACCCAGGTGAGCCTGCACGAGGGCTACGACCAGGATGAAGAGGCGTCTTTTGTTGCTGATGAGATCACTCGTCTGGTGGCCTCTGGTGACTGTAGCTATCGTGGCTGCGCGGTGATGTACCGCATCAACGCGCAGTCTCGCGCCTTAGAAGAGGCGCTGGGCAGACGCCGTATCCCCTACCAGATCGTCGGCGGCACGCGATTCTATGAGCGTAAAGAGATCAAAGATGTGCTGGCCTATCTACGTCTGATCTACAATCCGTATGATAGCGTCAGCCTGGGGCGGGTGCTGAACTGGCCCGGTCGGGGTATCGGCGAGCGCAGCGAGTCGGAGTTGTTCCGCTGGGCCACCGAGCTAGGTGTGCCAGTTTTTCAGGCGCTGCGTGAGCTTGAGTCGGACACGCCCTCGCCCTTCGCCGCACGCTCCAAGACTACTCTGCTCAGCTTCTTAGCCCTGATTGACGAGTTCATTGCGGCGCGGGCCGTGCTGCCGCTAATCGAGCTGATTGATATGATCCTCACTCGCCTGGATGTGCGCGAGGCTCTGGTGAAAGATTACGATGCCGAGGAAGCTCAAGATCGCTGGAGGAATGTGCAGGAACTGCGGAATGTGGCCACCGAGTACCGCAACCTGCCAATTGAGGGCCAACTGCCCATCTACTTAGAAGAGATTGCCCTGGTGGCCGAGGTGGACAAGATGGACGGCAAAGCCGATGCGGTGACGTGCATCACTCTGCACCAGGCCAAGGGACTAGAGTATCCTGCCGTCTTTCTGGTTGGTTTGGAGGAGGGATTGCTGCCCCACAGCCGTTCAAGCGACAATCGTGAGAAGGTGGAAGAGGAACGTCGCCTGCTCTATGTAGGCATGACCAGGGCGCGCCAGCGGCTCTACCTATGCTACGCCTTCCGCCGCCTCAGCTTCGGTCGGATGAGCATCAGCACGCCCACGCGATTTCTGTCCGATATTCCTAAGGAGCTGATCAAGCAGCCCAAGAAGCGCGGCACGACGATGACACCGCAGACGAGTATGTTCACTGGTCGCAGCGGACACGGCGGCGCACCCCCGCGTAGCCCAGCATCTGCTGGCGTCCGCCCACCGCGCTCGGCTGCGCCCACCGAGGTAAGTTTCTTCGTCGGCCAGCCCGTGCGTCACGCCACCTTTGGCGAAGGCGTGGTGAAGAGCAGCCGCCTGGTTGATGGCGACGAGGAGGTGACGGTGAGCTTTGCAGATAGAGATCGCAAGCTGCTGGCAAGCTTCGCCCGGCTGGAGAGGATCTAACCGGGCGTACTATCGGCTATCGGCTATCGGCTACCGGCCATCGGCTATCGGCTATCGGCTATCGGCTATTCAACATCACGGCCTACGCAACTGCTCCACCAGAAACTCACGCAGCGCCCGTGCTGCCGGTGATGCCACCCGGTCGCCTCGCCAGACGACGCCGAGGGAGCGTTTCAGTTCCTGGTCGGAGACGTGCAGCGAGACGAGGTTGGCAGAACCCTGCACCGCTAGGCGCGGTACCAGAGCGATGCCCATACCGGCGGCCACAAAGTGCATCAGTGTGTCTGTCTCGCCGCCATCAAGCACCACACGCGGGGTGAATCCGGCTCGCTCACAGGCCATCAGGACGGACTCGCGCAGTTCATAATTCTCTGGCGAGAGGACCCACGGCTCGCCCTGAAGCTCGCTGATTGTCACTTCGCCACGTCCAGCCAGAGGATGATCGCGCCACACCGCGATGACCATCTCCTCGGTGAAGATCGGCACGACCGTCAGGTTCTCGTCTTCGACCGGCAGCGTGACCACGGCCACATCGGTGAGTCCCGTCTCTAGGAGATCCAACAGCGTCTGCACGCCAGACTCGTGGAGGCGCAGTTCGATGCCGGGGTAGCGCTTGTTGAAGGTTGCCAGCACCGCCGGCAGTAGCTGGGTACCCACGGTGGGCGGCGCGCCGACGGTGGCCCGACCTTTGCGCAGCCCGATTCGCTCGGCCATCTCGGCACGGCCCGCCTCGACTTGTGTCATCACGGCACGTGCGTGGGGCAGCAGCGATTCGCCCGCTTCCGTCAACCGTACGTTACGCCCAACTCGGTCAAACAGCGCAACCCCGAGCTCGTGTTCAAGCTGGCTGATCTGTTTACTGAGGGCCGGTTGGGCGATGTGGAGCTCGGCAGCCGCTCTGGTGACGTGAGAGTGACGGGCCACTGCCTCAAAGTAGCGTAGGTGTCGCAGTTCCATATATTCCTTAGGAGATGTCCCTTGGGGCATACACCGCATCGCAGTGGGCAGCATCCGCTGCGAATGCCCGTCTGTCAAGTATAGCAGATCGGCAGGATCTGCGTGCTATAATAGGCGGCGCGCCATGTCAGGCGCTAACCATTTTAGTTCAGAGGTCGCCCATGTATCGCCCCGTCGTGCTGATAATCGCTCTCGTGACCTTCGCTATTCTGCTTGCTCCCACAGCCTCCCCCGCTCTCGCTGCACCGTCCGCCACGCAGGGCGATGCGTTTGCCTTCTATCCGCAGACCGGCCACAACGTCGGGATGCAGATTAAGCAGTACTTTGATGCCAACGGCGGTATTGATGTCTTTGGCTTGCCGCTGACCGAACTCTTCAAAGAGGATAGCGGCCTTCAGGTTCAGTACTTTGAGCGCGCCCGCTTTGAACTGAACCCCGCCGCCTCGCCCGATCAGCGCCTGAGCCTCACTCGACTAGGGGCTATTCTCACTGAGGGCCGCAGCGAACCCGCCTTCGCCTGGCTCGCCGCTTCGCCCGACCCAGCGCGTACGTTCTTCCCCGAGTCTGGACACTCCCTCGGCGGTGCCTTCGGCTGGTTTTGGCAAACTCACAATGGCCTCAGCACTTTTGGCTACCCGATCTCCGAGGAGTTCCAGGAGTGGAACCCAACCGCCGGGCAGGTCTACCTTGTCCAGTATTTCGAGCGCGCCCGCTTTGAGTACCACCCGGAGAACGTGGGTACGCCCTACGAAGTGATGCTTGGTTCTCTTGGCCGCCAGTTTATTGAGCGCGACCCGGTCGCCAGCGCCGCGATGGCCCCGGCCCGCGCCGTTGAGTTGCTTGGCCAGGCCAGCACTGGGTTCTCTAGCTCTGCCGTCGAGCGCATCACCAATATCACCCGTGCCACGGCCATGGCTGATGGCTTTATGGTGCCGCAGGGCGCGGAGTTCTCCTTCGCCGGCCTCGGCGACTTCTCTGAAGCCAGCGGTTTTGTTGATGGCTATGCGATTGTCTCCGGTCGTATGGAAAAGGTTCTCGGCGGCGGTCTCTGCCAAGTCTCCACCACCCTCTTCCGCGCCGTCTCCAACGCCGGCCTTGAGGTGACTCACCGCGTTGGTCACAGCCACGTGGTCTTCTTTTACGAGAATATCCTGGGCTTTGACGCCACAGTCTTCACCCCCGATATTGATTTTCGCTGGCGGAACAACAGCTCCGGCCCAGTCTATGTCGCTGGCACGGTGGATCTCAGCACCTCGAAAATGACCTTCCAGATCTGGGGCTACAACGATGGTCGCACGGTCACTTACGATGGACCGTATGCAAAAAACTGGACAAAGCCCGGCTCTCCGGTCTGGCAGTACGACAGGACATTGCCCAATGGCGGTGTGCGCCAGCTTGTTCACGGTCGCTCTGGCGTTGATGTGAACTACTACCGCATCATCACCCTTGCCGATGGCAGCACCCATCGCAATACCTACTACACCCACTACACGCCATGGGAGGACTTCTTCATCTATGGCCCTGGCGTCACTCCACCCAGCGGTGTCCAGATCATCTCTCCCAAGCCGTAGATAGGGAAATCTCCTTATGAGTTCCTTCCTCTACCCGCTGATCACCGGGCGCAAGATCATTGAGCCGATCTGGGGCGGACGTCGTCTGGCCGTTTGGCTGGATCTGCCCCCGCCTCGCTCTGTCCGCCTCGGTGAGATGTGGCAGGCATATGATGTAAACCCGGTCGTCAACGGCCCGCTGGCCGGCTGTAGTCTGGCGGAACTGGCCCGTGCGTATGGCCCCGATTTGGTGGGCCAGCGCAGTTTCTCGCGCTACGGCGCGGAGTTTCCGCTCCTGGCGAAGTTTATTGATGCCGCCGACCGGCTCTCTATCCAGGTTCATCCCGACGATGTCTATGCCTACGCTCACGAGGCCGCGACTGGATTCCACGGCAAAACCGAGGCGTGGTATATCCTTGACGCCGCCCCCGGTGCCGATGTTATCTATGGACTCACGTCTTCCATTGATCGGGATACCTTCGCCGCTGCTGCACGCGATGGCAGCCTGGAAGATCTGCTCCATCGCATCCCGGTGGCTCCCGGCGATGTGATTTTTGTGCCAGCCGGTACGGTTCACGCGATCAATGCGGGGATTATGCTCTTCGAGATCCAGCAGAAGTCCGACCTGACCTACCGCGTTTATGATTACAACCGCCGCGATGCGAAGACGGGTCAGTTGCGTGAACTTCATCTGGAGAAGGCGCTCGATGTGAGCGATTTTGGCCCTGCTCGCTATGGTAAGGCACCCACGCTGAACCTTGGCCCCGGCCACGATGTGCTGGTGGCGTGTCCCTACTTCGCCCTTGAGCGCCTGAAGTTGGACACCGAGCGCCGTATGCAGACCGATCCCGAGAGCCTTGAGATCATCACGCTGGTGGATGGCACCGGGCGTTTTGAATGGGACGAAGGGAGCATGTCGCTGCGGCGCGGTGACTCGATCATTCTGCCTGCATCGCTTGGTGCATGGTCGCTCAATCCGAGTGACGAATCCCTCACTATCCTGCGGGTCTATATACCCGATATGCAGGCTCTGGAGGTGGAACTGAACGCACGCGGCTACAGCAAAGATCAGATCGCCACCACCCTGCGCCTGTAGCGATTAGACAAGATTTCAGATTGCAGATTTTAGATTGCAGATTTGCGGCAACAGGACGCACCGCATGTGTCCAAACTGTCAAATGCCAGTGAACCTTGTCTTAATGAAAAACACCTACCGATTTTTTGTCTCGCCCGCATCCTTCAGTGGCGACGATGTATGCGTCCACGATGCCGAACTGGCCCGTCAGCTTGGCCGGGTATTACGCCTGCGCTTGGGCGACCACGTGCTGATGCTGGATGGACAGGGTGATGCCTGTGAGGTCGAGATCACCGATCTCGGGCGCGATCTGGTGCGTGGCCGGGTGTTGCAGCGCGAACCTGCCGCCGAACCGACCCTCGATCTGACGCTCTACGTTGCCCTGCTGCGCCCTGAGCGTTTCGAGTGGGTCCTCCAGAAGGGCACCGAACTGGGCGTGCGCCGCTTCGTGCCGGTTCACTTTGCGCGTTCCCTGCCCACCGATCACGCCGATGGGCGCAAGATCGAGCGTTGGCAGCGAATCATCCGCGAGGCCGCCGAGCAATCGTGCCGGGGCCGTGTACCTGAACTGGATTCGCCCCTCAGCGTGAGTGCTGCCTGCGCCGCCGCGTGTACCGCCGCCCTGCCGATCATTTTGTGGGAGGGCCAGGCTCCGCCCCTGCGCGAAATACTACGTCGCCCTGGCCCGTCACCTGCCGCTGTCGCCATTCTCTCTGGCCCCGAGGGCGGCATCGCCCCCGACGAACTGACAGCCGCCGAGGCGCGTGGTATCATGCCCGTATCCCTCGGATCACGAGTGTTGCGCGCCGAAACGGCCCCCATCGCGGCGGTGGCGGCTATCTGCTATGAGTTTGATCGGTAATTTTTCATGGTACGTACCAGTCGGGCCATCGCCTATGGCGCTATATCCGCCGCGCTTATCGGCGTGATTGCCTTTTTCGGCGGCTGGCTCACCGCCCGCGCCGTCGGCAGTTCGCCCATTGATACCTTCTTTTCCCGCGTCGCCAGCAGCGGTGATCG
>CAIXLU010000485.1 GCA_903920315.1 uncultured Oscillochloris sp. | reverse complement strand
TAGCCGATAGCCGATAGCCGATAGCCGATAGCCGATAGCCGATAGCCGATAGCCGATAGCCGATAGCCGATAGCCGATAGCCGATAGCCGATAGCCGATAGCCGATAGCCGATAGCCGGGCATCAGCGGCCATTTTCATTGTTTAGACATGGTTCGCAGGTACTTTACAGTTTGGGTACTTATAAGGCACGCTGCACCTGAAACCTGAAACCTCGCACCTGAAACCTTGTCTTATGGGCCAGACGCCTGGGGTGACTCCGCGCTGGAGAGGGCGCGCTGGAGGGCAGAGATAGCGGCACATACGGCGGTTAGCTCCTCGGGGCGCAGGTGGGAGGCAAGGATAGCGGCGATCTGTGTCTGAGCTAGGGCGTAGGCCAGTTCGTAGCGACATCGGCCCGCAACACTCAGCGAGAGGAGCTGCTGCCGCCGATCAAGAGGATCGGGCCGACGCTCGATCATGCCGCGCTCCACCAGAGCCTGGGCCAGTTCGCCCATCGCGGCCATCGTCACGCGCCGCCGCCGTGCGAGATCACTCACAGTCAGTGGGCCATCGCTCAGGAAAGAAAGCACACGAAACTGTGGCATTGTCAGCGTATCAGGCGCGTCGCCCTGCACAATGCCGCCCATGGTGCGGTTGAGCAGGGGTAAGACGGCCAGCAGGGCCTGTGCGGCGGATTCGGCATCAGTGGGCATAGTGTGCGTGGTTCTCTTCAGAGCTATGCAGGTTCCCTGATAGTAAGGATACCTTATATTAACAAGAAGAGCAATCGGCCAGAAGACCGAGAGAGACACTATGGGGGAAGTCAGGGCATGAGCAAAGTCCCAGCACCGCATCGCCGTGGGGCTAAAGCCAACACCTTTCACATAAGCCGATCTCGCCCCCTCACCCCCAGCCCCTCTCCCACATGTGCATATCTTTCCCCACATCTCTGCGAGGGGCATGCGACTGAAGTCGCGCCACGGGAGCCTACGGCTGGTCGCCCGCCGACGCGGGCGATTCCGGCGTCGGCGCAGGCCCATGCGGGCGATTCCGGCGTCGGCGCAGGCCGACGCCCGGCGGAACGCCCCCCAGGCGCGACTTCAGTCGCCCGCCCGGATGGGCCGATAAACCGCAGTGTACTGCGGTAAAAAAGATGTGGGTAAAGATATGCTCCCGCGTGCGGGAGAGGGGGCTGGGGTGAGGGCGGTTCGGTGGCAGATTCCTTATAAAGTATTGCCCCGCATCTACGACAGAAACTTAGCGGCGATGGCGGGGAGTTGCTTGAGCGGGCCGGTGCGAACGCGGGTGTGCGGCAAGGAATCGAGGAACTTCTGCCCGTACTTTTTGGAAATCAGGCGCTTGTCGAGGACCACCACGATGCCCCGATCCTCACGTGAGCGGATGAGCCGACCAAAGCCCTGTTTAAATTTGAGAATGCTCAGGGGTACGCTATATTCGCCGAAGGGGTCGTCGAATAGCTCGCTGCGGGCAGCGTAAATTGGGTCGGTGGGCACGGCAAAGGGCAACTTGGCAATCACCAGCACTGAGAGCGCGTCACCTACCACGTCTACGCCCTCCCAAAAGCTGTTGGTGCCAAGGAGTACGGTGCGCGGAAACTCTTTGAAGCGGTCTAGCAAAGAACGCCGTGACCCGTCAATGCCCTGGCCGAGAACCGCGATCTGTTGCTCCTCCAGAGGCTCCTGGATGGCCGCGTAGGTCTGCTTGAGGGCGCTATTTGCGGTGAAGAGAGCCAGGGTACGCCCGCCGCTGGTGCCGCATAGTTCGATCAGCGCCTGCTCGATAGCCTGCTGGTAGCCGCGCTGATTTGGCTCGGGGATGTCGTTGGGGATAAAGACCAGAGCCTGCTGCTCATAGTCAAACGGGCTTTCCAGAATCAGGCTCGGTGAATCGGGCATACCAATGCGATTGCGGACAAAGTCGAAACGACCCTCAATCGTGAGGGTAGCCGAGGTAAGGACAGCGGTCTTCTTCTGCTCAAAGAGCTTCGTCTGAAGAGTCTCCGCAACGCTGAGGGGGGCCGACGTGAGGATAAGGACGTTGCGCACACGATCCTGGGAAATCCAGCAAATGCTCTGCGTGTCGCCAAAAATAATATGGCGGATCTGCGTGTGAGTCTCTTGGGCGAAGCGGACAAGAGAAGTAAAGCGCAGAACCAGTTCGTCGTAGTCGGCAACGCCAACGTGGGCCATGTTCTGGAGGAGAGTGTGGATCTTGCTCAGACTACTGTCAATACTGGCCAGACTATCGAGCATGTACTGCCACGACTCCTGGATGGCGACCCAAGCCTCTTTCTCGCGCATAGTGGTGGTAAGGCGCAGGCGCGAGTCGTACTGGTTCGCCTCCGCCTCTTTGGTCACAAAGCTAACGAGCTGGCTAAAGCACTCGTGAATCGTAACACGGGCGCGGATGAGGGAGGGCAGGAACTGCTCAATAACCTGCGTGATTTTCTCACGTTCGGCCTGCTCAACCTTGCCCGTGTTGAGATACGTCAACAGATCGGAGATGACACCACTCACAGCCAGAACGCCACCTTCCTGGTAGATGGTGTCGAGGAATGTGAACATGGCAGCTTGGTCAACGGTAAAACTGAACTGGTCGGTGGTGACATCCTCCAGATTATGGGCCTCATCAATAACCAGGTGATCATAGGCTGGCAGCACATTCGACTCAGCCGCAAGGTCGGCGACCAGCAGAGCGTGGTTGACCACCACAATATGGGCGGCCTCGGCCCGACGGCGTGCCTGGAAGAAAAAGCATTCCGGGAAGTGCTTGCATCGCTGGCCGGTACATGTCTCTTGTGTGACGTTCATCCGACTCCAGGCGATGGCCTCACGATCTATCAACAGCAGTTCGGATTTGTCGCCGCTGGCCGTGATGGGCAGCCAGAGTTGCACTTTCAGCAGGGCGCGCACCTCTTCGGGCAAGAGGTTCTCGTTGCGGCGCAGATCGTGGTAGCGCTTGATGCAGAGGTAGTTGCTTCGCCCTTTGAGCAAGGCGGCAGTGAAGGGCGGAGTATGCGGGGTTGCGCCAAACACCCGATCACCCTCATCGCTGACGGAGTGCTGGCGATGATCAACCATGATTGCCTGGAGATCAGGAATATCTTTAAAGAAGAGCTGATCCTGCAAATTGATCGTATTGGTGGAGACCACGACGCGCTCGCCGCGCTGGGCGGCGAACAAGGCCGCAGGGACGAGGTACGCTAGGCTTTTTCCAGTTCCGGTGCCTGCCTCAACAATCAGCGGGACGCCACGGTTAAACGCCTGGGTGACAGAGCGAGCCATCTCGACCTGGGGTTCGCGCAATTCGTAGCCGGGGAAGGTCCGGCCAAGGGCACCATCAGCGGCAAAGAACTGAGTCACGACGCCGAGATCAATCGGTCTGTTGTCGTTGGTGGGCTGGAGCGATTCGGTCGAGATCCACCTCGCGGCGTTCGTGGGGCGCAGCAGCGGGATATTCTCATCCTCATCCGAGGTAAAGCGCACCGTCGCATGATCAGTAAAGGCGTTTCTGGCCCGATCATGCAGAGCATCAACAAAAAGATCACGCATCGGAAAGCTAATTTTAGCGATCAGATTGTTGATTGCATTGAGTTCCTGTAGCTCAATCTGGGTAATCAGAGCAAGGAGATGCGTAAAAACCTGCGCCGTAACCTCAGCGTCGTTGAGCGCACGGTGGTCTGCAGGATGCGGGATGCCGAGGTACTCGGCGATAGCCCCGAGCTTATAGACCGGGATCTGGGGCATCAGGAGGGTCGCGAGGTCAAAAGTATCGTAAACCGTCTGGTTTAAGGTCATGCCCTGAGCACGAAGCATGCCCAGATCAAAGCCAACTGAGTGACCAACGAGGGGATAGCTCTTGATGAAGTGAGCGACATCCGCGCCAATCTCGTTAAAGCGAGGAGCAGTAGCCACATCCTCAGGGGTAATGCCGGTGAGACGGGTGATTTTGAGGGGCAGCGGCTGATGCGGACAGACAAGCTGGTTGTAGCGTTCGAGAATCTCGCCGTTACGGAACTTAACCGCCGCGACTTCAATAATTTCGTCCACACCAGCCCGGAGTCCGGTGGTCTCAACATCAAGGGCGACGTAGATACGCTCATTCATACTATTAGCAAGCCCTGGGTGCATAAAGCTGCGAACAAACCCCGCCTATTATACCGTGTTGGCAGATAATGATCGTGAGGGGATGATGTTTGAACGGCAAAGCCGTCAAACATCATCCCCTCACGATCGGCAAGATCGTGGATCTACCGCGTCGTTGTGCCGCTGATGATGCTGGAGGCGTTGATCAGTGGCGTAGCCCCGCCGGTAAACAGAGGTAGCTTGCCATCCCAGCGCTGGAGTTGCTCATACTGAATGAGCGCGGGAGTCAGGCTGGCGGCGAGCTTGAGATTAGCCTCAGACTGGGCATCGGCACGGATGCGGGTAGCGGCGGCCTCGCCTTCGGCCTGGGCCTGGATCGCCTGGGCCTGGCCCTGAGCCACAACCTTATCCTGATCCGCCTTGATCCGGGCCTGCTCCAACTGATACTTCTGCTGCTCCGCCTGCTGCTGAGCCTGGATCTTGTTGTTGAGCGCCTGCTGGAGTGTTTCGGGCAGGTGAACCTCACGGATACCGAACGAGATCAGATTGAGATGGCGGCGGTCAAACTCCGTGCGCAGAACCTCGGTGATCTTGGTGGTCATCTCGGCACGCTGGCTAGAAACAACCTGCTCCCAGGTATAACCAGCAGCGATGGCGGGAACCTGGGTGCGGGTGTACTGGCGCACCACCCGATCCTCCACGATAGAGATATCGGCACCGCCCCAGTCCTGGTAGAGCTGCCCGGCCCGGTCACGAATGACCTGGTACTGGATCACCACATCAAGGTTAAGTTGCTGGCCCTCACTGCTCTGGATCTTGATACTGTCGTCGCCCGTGGTCGAACCCTCGCTACTCTTCAGCACCATCGCGTAGTTCTGAATAGTGACGGGGTACTCCTGGATGGCCTGGGTGAGCGGGTTGATGAAGGCCCATCCCGGCTCCAGGGCACCGGCGGTAACGTCATGACTGGCCTTATCGAAGACAATGCCCACGTAGCCAGGACGGATGCTGCGCCACGACGCGGATGTTATGCCAAGCAAGAGCAAGGCGATGGCGGCAATAACGACAAGGGTGCCGATCCTGCCAATACTACGGCTAGGGACGCTGCTGCGGCTCATAGGGAGATTCCTTCTTTGGGTGTTCGGATTCTACTGTCGGCGAAACTGGGGCGTCCAGGGAGTCCTCGCTCACCTCGTCAACGGACTGCCGCATGGTGCGTAGTTCACGGAAGACGATGGGGGCGAGGGCTAGCCCTAGCTGCCAGGCCACGACGATCAAGATGATCGCGATGGCTGCCTCTAACAGCGTAGGACTCATGATCGTTACTCCTTATGCCAACCATCTCACGTAATCATCGGTCGGCGCGTACCCATGATACGCTGATTTGGGAGAGATAGGTTCAAAAGACGTCAGATGTTTGTCACCTTCTATTCATGTATGCGACTTGGTCGTAGTTAGCATATGGTCGTACGCTGAGGTAGAAACTATTACCCTCACTCTACATGTGGACACCGAAAGGATGAGAATCGTGCGGCAGGTAAGCCGAACCGTCAATAATGTGACTGTGCTAGAACTCAACGGTCGATTCGACACCTACACGGCCCTGGAGCTTTTTACATGGCTAGACACCTTCACTGAACACCAGCCAGCACGGGTAGTGGTAAACCTCAGCGGGGCAGACTTCCTCGATTCGGTGGCCCTTTCGGCCCTGGTGAGCAGCTTGAAGCGCTGCCGCTCAGGTCATGGCGACATGTACCTCTGCTGCCTACCACGGCATGTGCGGAATATCTTTGAACTGACTCGCCTGAATCGGGTTTTTAACGTATTTGATGAAGAATCTGTGGCAGTAGCGACGCTGATCAGTCAGACGGACGGATAGGGGAGCTTGAATGGAAATCACTGTCCATAACTGTATTATCCAGGTTGCCGTGGTGACCACAGATGAACGGATTGATGTCTCTAGCGCGCCAAATCTCCGCGAGCGTCTGAACGCTCTGGTGGCGGAAGGAGCCAGCCGTTTTGTGATCGATCTTTCGGCAGTACCGTTTATTGACAGCGCCGGTATGGGGATGTTGGTGAGCCTGCTCAAACATGCTCGCATTGCCTCGGGAGAGGTGGTTCTCGTCTGGCCGACCGAAGATGGCCCTAAGAAAATTCTCCAGCTTACAAAGCTCGACCGTGTCTTTCCAATGGCTGATACAGTGGGGAGCGCCCTACGCACTCTCACACGGTGAGTGGCCCCTTCGGCTGGCGACTGAAGTCGCGCCGAAGGGGCGCTGCGCGCCGGACGTCGGCATGCGCCGACGCCGGAGTTCCAGGTGCAAGAACAACATCGCGCCGCGTGATGTTGTTCTTGCAACGACAACATCACGCGGCGCGATGTTTCGATCTTACTCATCATCCGTGCTGAGAATGCCGGAGAGTTTGGATGTCTGCGGGCCGCTGCGACCACTGCGACCAAAGTTCTCGCGGCGGAAGGCAATGGTACCGCCAGCCATGGTGAGCATGATCTGGCCCTTGAGTTGCTGGCCGTGGAGTGGGGTGTTCTTGCCCCGCGAAACGAGACGAGCGGCATCAACTACCCAGGTCTGGTCGGGGTCGAAGATGACAATATCGGCGCGTGCGCCGGGGCGTAGGGTCGCTGGCGAGCGACCAAGAACCTGGGCTGGCCCTTCGGTGAGGCGGGCCACCGTGTTGACAAGATCCAGCTCACCGCGATGGACGAGGGTAAGCATGAGGCCGAGGGCTGTCTCTAGGCTGCTGATGCCGGGGGCGGACAAGCCATACTCGCACTCCTTCTCGACCCGCGATTGCGGCGAGTGGCCGGTGACGATTGCGTCAATGGTGCCGTCGTGGAGGCCAACAATCAGCGCCTCGACATCGTGTGCGGTGCGCAGGGGCGGGCGGACGCGGGTGGAGGTGTCGTAGGGTGGCAGAAGGGAGGGGATAAGCCAGTCGGGCAGACCAAGTTCGGGTGACCGGATGCGCCGCGCCTTACCACGGATGAGGGGCGGCGGCGGCGAAGCAACAGGGTGGGGGGCGAGTGCGCCAAGTACCCAGACGTCGGTGAGCGTCAGGTGGTGCGGTGTCACTTCTGCCGTCACCCGAACACCACGCTCTTTGGCGGCGCGGATGCAGGCCACACCACCAGCGGTGCTGACGTGGCAGATATGCAGGTGGGCACCGGTATCTTCGGCCAGAGCAATATCGCGGGCGATCATCAGCTCTTCAGCGGCGGCGGGGGTGCCGGGAAGACCAAGGCGGGTGCTGACAGCACCCTCATGCATGGCCCAGCCCGCGCCAAGGCGGGCATCCTCGCAGTGGGCCATCACCGGGAGGTCGAGGGCCGCAGCGTAGGCCAGGGCGCTACGCATCAGGGCCGGGTCGGCAATTGATCGCCCGTCGTCGCTGAAGGCGATGCACCCGGCTTCGGCCAGTTCGATCATCTCGGTGAGCGCCTTACCCTCACGACCCATGGTGATTGCGCCGATCAGCTCGACGTAGACGTGGCCATCACGCTGGGCAATGGCGCGCACCTGATGAGCCACGGCGGCGCGGTCGAGGACGGGGCTGGTACCGGGCATCGCGCAGACGGTGGTGAACCCGCCGTGGGCGGCGGCCAGGGTGCCGCTGGCAATCGTCTCACGATGCTCCTGGCCCGGTTCGCCGAGTTGGGTGTGCATGTCGGTGAAACCGGGGGCGACCACACACCCCCTGGCGTTAATCACCTCGGTGCCCTCGGGCAGCGGGCCGTGATCGGCGCGCATCTCGGTCATGTCGAAAACCTGCTCGACCTTGCCGTCTACGATGAGGATGTCGCCGACGGTAGCGACACGACGGGAGGGATCAATAATTGATCCGCTTTTGATCAGGTAGTTCATGTGTCTCCTGTCTGCATGGTGAGTCACCCGGCGAGTCGGTAGAGCAGGGCCATACGCACCGCGACGCCGTTGGTTACCTGAGCCTCAATCACCGAGTTGGGCGAGGTAGCCGCCTCAGGCGAAATCTCGACGCCCTCGTTTATCGGGCCAGGGTGCATGATCAAGGTGCGCTCGTCGAGTTGGGCCAGACGCTCGGGGGTAATCCCGTAGGCGCGGGTATACTCGCGGAGCGAAGGCAGCAGCCCGGCTTGCATGCGTTCCTTCTGAAGTCGCAGGGCCATCACCACATCGGCACCTTTTATGGCCGCATCAAGGTCGTGGCTGATTGAGAGCCCAGGCCAGGTGTGGAGCCAGTACTTATGCTGGCCGAGCAGGGTGGGCGGGGCACAGAGCGTGACGTTAGCCCCCATCCGGGTAAGCCCCCAGATGTCGGAGCGAGCCACCCGGCTGTGCAGGATGTCGCCCACAATCACCACCTTGATGTCACGAATCTGGCCGAGGCGCTCGCGAATCGTAAAGAGATCGAGGAGCGCCTGGGTCGGGTGCGCGTGACGCCCGTCGCCAGCGTTAATCACCGAGCCGTGGAAATGGCGAGCCACCAGGTAGGGTGCGCCCGACTCGCCGTGGCGCATAACCACCACATCAGCGCCGAGGGACTGGAGCGTCCGCACGGTGTCAATCAGCGACTCGCCCTTCTCGACACTGCTGCCGCGAGCGCTGAACGAGACCACGTTGGCCGAGAGGGCGCGGGCGGCTAGTTCGAAAGAGATTCGGGTGCGGGTACTATCCTCAAAGAACATATTCACCACATTGCGCCCGCGCAGGGCCGGAACCTGCTTCATCTCACGCGAGAGAACCTCTTTCATACTCTCGGTGGTGGTGAGAATCTCCTCGATCTCCTCGGCGTCCACATCATCAAGATCGATCATATGGCGTCGGCGCTGAGAATCTGTCGTCATTTTGATGTCCTCTCAATCAGCACCTCGTCGGCACCATCGCACTCACGTAGGTGGACCATAACCCGCTCGGAGCGGGCGGTGGGGACATTTTTGCCGACGAAGTCGGCGCGGATGGGCAGTTCGCGGTGACCACGGTCAATCAGGACGGCGAGCTGGATACAGGAAGGTCGTCCGAGGTCGGCAATGGCATCGAGGGCCGCACGCACGGTGCGCCCGGTGTAGAGGACGTCGTCTACAAAAACCACCGTCTTGCCGGTAATATCGGGCTGAATGCTCGTCTTGTGCATCTGGGCAGCCGTCCCGCGCATACGCAGGTCGTCGCGGTAAAGGGTGATGTCGAGCTGTCCGACGGGCACCTGCACGCCCTCGAAGTCGGCGATAGCGCTGGCAATACGTTCCGCGATAGGCACACCCCGGCGGGGAATACCAACAAGGATCACGTCCTGGAGTCCGCCGTTACGCTCATCAATCTCGTGAGCGATACGGACCAAGGCGCGGCGAATATCGTCTGCGGTGAGGATCTGCTTGCGTTCTTTCATAGAAAAACCGCCTTTTCGCCCCAAGACAAGGTTTCAGGTGCGAGGTTTCAGGTTTCAGGTCGAGCGCATCACGATGCCACATTCTGACCTGAACGGTAAAGTATCTGCGAACCATGTCCAACAACAAAAAACCCGTAGCCCCACAAGATCAGGGGTACGGGAGATAATATAGGGCCACGGCTTCAGTGCCGGGTAGGACATATTGGCTGCTCCTTCACAGCCTCTCAGGGCCGCGTTAAAGGTGCCGAGAGTGTACCACGGGGCCGGGGGGGTGTCAATGGTGTGAACGTCTGTTGTGCCCCTGCGAAGTGTCACGACTTGTGGTATCATGCGGGCAGAATCGTACCGTGCAACCGCATCAGTTCACGCTGGCCCGTGCGCGTGAAGCCCTTCGCTCCCAGGGCGAAAACTCCTGAGAGCGGGGGGCTATTTCAGTAAGGAGAAGTGCGTGACACTCTTGCTGCTGATCCGTCACGGCACCAATGATTGGGTTCACGGACGGCTGGCTGGCTGGACTCCCGGCGTTCACCTGAACGAGGAGGGGCGGCTTCAGGCGGCGAGGTTGAGCGAGCGCCTTGGCGATCTGCCAATTGCCGTGATCTACAGCAGCCCGCTGGAGCGTTGTGTCGAGACGGCTACCGCTGTGGCCCAGCCACGTGGGTTGGCGCTGCGCTTGGTTGAGCAGGTGGGCGAGGTGCGCTACGGTGAGTGGCAGGGTGCCGAGTTGAAGGATCTGTATAAGCACGAGCTGTGGCCCGGCGTGCAGTACTACCCTAGCGGCACTCGTTTCCCCAATGGCGAGAGCCTTGGCGAAGCCCAGATGCGGATCGTTCAGGCCATTGATGGCCTGCGCGCCCAGCACCCCACACAGATCATTGCCGTATTCTCGCACGCCGATATGATCAAGCTAGCAATTGCCTACTATATCGGCATGCACATTGATCTGTTTCAGCGGCTGACGATCAATCCGTGTTCGCTCACGGCCCTGGCCTTTGAGCGCATGGGGCCACGACTGATTGCCTTTAACGACACCGGCTCGCTTGAACATCTGCGACCACGCCTCGAGCCGCAGCCCGCTGATGCATCGGTTATTCCCGACCTATCCACCGAAGAAGCGGTGGCGATCCTGCCCGACAGAGAGAAACCAGAGTAGCCCATGTCGGATTTCAACATCGATCTGGACTCCGTCCAGCGCCTTACTACCGGGGCCGTTGGCCCGCGTGGCCAGCGTGTCTTCTACCTACAGGTGCGCCGGGGCAATCGCCTGATTTCGTTGGTTGCGGAGAAGGAGCAGGTGCGCGCCCTTGCCGATGCCGTCGGTCGTCTGCTCGACAGCCTGGCCGAGAAGAACCCGCGCCTGATCACCTCGGACGATATGCTCATTACCGATATGAGCCTGGAGGAACCCATCGAGCCGGAGTTCCATATCGGCCAGATGGGCCTGGGCTACGACGCCGAGCGTGATATGGTCGTCCTGCTGGTGCAGAGTGCGGTTGAAGACGATAGCGAACCCCTGCGCGCTCGCTTCTCGGCGTCGCGCCCGCAGATGCGCGCCCTGAGCAGCCACGCCGCCCAGGTGGTGGCGGCTGGTCGCCCGATCTGCGGCAACTGCGGTCGCCCCATTGACCCCAGCGGCCACTTTTGCCCCCAGCGCAATGGCCACGGGCCGATTTTTAGCGCCTGAGGTGAAGATAGGCGGGTGTCGGGTAGGGGCGCGTCGCGACGCGCCCCTACGGTCTGTTTTCAATCGGCAATCCACAATCCACAATCTGCAATCGTACAAGAGTATCCACATGGACGAGCAGCCCCGCCCGATGGAAGCATCCCGCGTCCTTGATGCGCTCACCCACGGCGAACTGTCGGTGGAAGCGGCGATGCCCTACAGCAGCAACTATACCCTGCTCACGACGGTGAGTTACGCGGGGCTGCACCTGCTGGGTATCTACAAACCGCAGCGGGGCGAGCGGCCCCTGTGGGATTTCCCGCGTGGTACGCTCTACCAGCGCGAGGTGGCGGCCTATCTGGTTAGCGAGGCGCTTGGCTTTGGCCTGGTGCCGCCTACGGTGCAGCGCGACGGCCCCTATGGCGTGGGTATGCTCCAGCTCTTTATCGAGAACGATGAGGAGTCGCACCTGTTTACGATGCTCAAGGCGGGCGGCTACGAGGATGTGATCCGTCGGCTCTGCGCCTTCGATGTGCTGGTGAATAATGCCGACCGTAAAGGTGGCCACGCCCTCAAGGGGTGCGATGGTCGGCTCTGGGCGATTGACCATGGGATCTGCTTCCACTTCGAGCCGAAACTGCGCACGGTGATCTGGGACTTTGTGGGCGATCCCCTGCCCACCGAGGTAATGACGGCCTTTGTGATGTTACGCGACCGCCTGGACGCCAATGACTCGCTGGCCCAGACGCTCGCCGGGTTGCTGGATAAGGCAGAGATGCGGGCTCTGCGCCGTCGCCTGAAAGCCCTGATCACCGACGGCTGTTTCCCTGCTCCCGGCCCCGGCCCGAATGTTCCCTGGCCCCCCGTGTAGATTCCTCTCGGCGGGGCGGTTCTATACCATATCTCCCCAACATCTCCTCAGACTCTTCATTATCTCTTCACAGTCCTTCGGTATGCTGTAGTGGCAAAGTCTGGTGTGAGCCAGCCTTGCGACCCTCATTTATCGGCAATAACAAAAGAGGAGCGAGCAATGCAACGCAACCATAACTGGCAGGGTTGGGTGGCGATCATCCTGGCTGGTATCGCCCTGATGGTGGCCTTGGACGGGCGATCCCCCCGAAGCAACCAGCAATCGAGTGGGATGATGTGGTCGGCAGGGCCAATGGGCGCCCAGCAGGGATTTCCTGGATTCGGTAACGCGCCGCCTGCGGCACAGGTGGATCCTCAGGCGGCCCAAGCTCAGCCCTCTGGTCGCGCCCAGCGCGATCAGCGCAACCAGGGCACCTGGAAAACCCCCAAGCCCATGATGGATCAGAGCATGATGGGCCAGGGTATGATGGGCCGACAGGGTCATCGCGGCATGTTCGGTATCATCGGCATGTTCTTTGGCCTGGCTAAGCTGATCGCCTTCGGCCTACTGGCCTGGCTGCTGCTGCGCACATTCATGCAGCACCGCCACGCCCCGACCGCCACACCGCCCACGACACCGGCGGGCCACGACCCAACCATCGAGTAGAGGGTGTTGATGGAAACAGGCGAATTGACCGTGAATCCCGCCCGCACGCTGGCGGAACTGAAGGAGCTGCGCGCCCTGACCGGCGACGAGAATGGCGCGCAGCGTGTGGCCTGGACAGAGACATGGGCCAGGGCTCGGGCGTGGATGTGCGCAAAACTGGCCGATCTGCCAGTGGAGATATTTACCGACGAGGCTGGCAACCAGTGGGCTACCTTGCGCGGGGAATCCGAGCGCGAGTTGCTGATCGGCGGCCACATCGACTCGGTGCCAAACGGCGGGTGGCTCGACGGCTGCCTGAATCTGGTGGCCGGGCTAGAGGTGCTGCGCAGGCTGGCGGCTCAGGGTACTCCGCCGGTGACAGTGCGCTTGGTAGATTGGGCCGATGAGGAAGGGGCACGCTTTGGGCGCAGCGTCTTCGGCTCCAGTGCCGCATCGGGCTACTTCAACCCAGAGGTGCAGGCGACACTGGTTGATCGTGACGGGATCACCTTGCCCGAGGCGGTAGGCGCGTTCGGGGTTGATCTGCGCACGGCACACCTGGCCAGCCGCCAGTTGGCGAAGGCTGCCGCCTACCTGGAGTTACATATCGAGCAGGGGCCGGTGCTGGAGCGCATGGGTTTGCCCCTGGGCGTGGTGCTGGGCACTTTCGGTGTCGAGCGCAACCGGATCATCTGGCGCGGCCAGGCCGCCCACGCAGGCTCGACGCCTATGGACAGGCGCAAGGACGCCCTGGCCGGCGCGGCCAAGCTGGCCCTGTATATCCGCGAGATCGCCCGCGAGGTAGGCGACGGAGCCGTGTGTACATCGGGTGGCGTGGTCTGCTCGCCCGGCATCGTCACCTCGGTGGTGGAGACCGCCGAACAACTGCTCGACCAGCGCCACCTGGACGGCGAGAAACTGGCGCGTATGCTGGCGATGGCTCAGGAGGCCAGTTGGCGGTTTGCGGAGGAAGAGCAGATCAGCGTCGAGTGGCACCCGCT
>CAIXLU010000484.1 GCA_903920315.1 uncultured Oscillochloris sp. | reverse complement strand
TCTGAGAATTGCTCTCACCGTGCGAAGAATTTTTCGGCAAAAATTATATCGGCGAGGGGGGGATGAGGTTACTTTTGCAATTGCTGATCGGGATGACGGCTATGGACTCTGATGTGCGGTGTCGGTGGGCGCGGCGGCGCCCTGCGTATTTCCAGGATGCCAGAGTATCCGTGCGCCGCTGCGCCCCGGCGGGACATCGGCGGCACTGCGCCCGCGCTCCGTCCGCCGCCCTGCGGGTTTCGCTATCAGGTGAAGGACACCAGCGGCGGGCGGTGCGTGGGCTGCGGGGATCGGTGAGGGTTGTCGAGGTGGGACACCGGGAGGCAGCGTAGGCACCGGGAGGCAGCGTAGGCACCGGCAGGCAGCGCATGGCACCGGCAGGCAGCGCACGGCACCGGCGGGCAGCGCACGGCACCGGCAGGCAGCGCACGGCACCGGCGGGCAGCGCGATACCCCGTATCCGACGCGGGAGGCAATACGGAGATCGCGTTCGTCTTTTCTTCGATGTCAGGTGTCAGGTGTCAGAAAGCCACATTCTGGCCTGAACTGTCACGTATCGCCAAACCTTCCCGAGCAAAGCCGCCCCCTGTCCCGTGTGGCTTCAGTGGCGGTGAGGCACTCTCTGCACCAAGGTGTACAGGGTGTACAGGGTTCTAGGGTGTACAGGGTGTACAGTGGTGTACAGTCAGGGTGTACAGTCAGTTTATGGCGTCCCAATGGTGTAAAACGAAGGACTGTACACCCTGTACACCCTAGAACCCTCGCATGTAAGAAATGGTAGATCTCGCATTTTGATATCAAATATTCAGATCTCCCTATTTCCATGAGGCCCAAAAAAGGGTGTACAGGGTGTACAGGGTGTACAGTCCTGATTAGGACGCGCTAAAACCACTGTACACCACTGTACACCCTGTACACCCTGTACACCCTCACCCTGAATTTTGACTATGGTGTGGCCTCTATCACGTCATTGGGAATACGAAGCACCTTAGACTGACCACGAGGATACAGCCCCTTGTTGATCGTCGCTCCGTCCGGGCCGGGGATGATAAGACCTCTACGCCCCCATTCGCGTCCAAACTCTTGAACAGCCGTCTTTCCTACACGCTCCATAAATTGGGGTGTACCCGTTGGGACGCGCCAATAATGGTCGCCCACCATGCGGCAGGCGATCATGCCGCCCCCGCGATCTGCCTCCAGGTATTCCCATGTCGCAGGGATGGTTGCGGTTGGAGAGAGCGAGCTATTGTTATGTATCTCCGCCTGAGCGAGCATGGTCAATAACCGCTCCCAGGCATCGCCGGCGGGGTCGGTGCGCTCGTGGCCGGTGATCAGCAGTGTGCCCCATTGCTCGATGATCGTCTCTGCGCCTACCATCGTTTCGACAGAGGCTGCTGCCAGCGCGACGCGCAGGGTGGCGGCGGCAATCGCCAGCGCGTCGCGCCACGGGCCGAGCGGGGCGATCCGGTCATCGCTCTGCCATCCCGTCACATCGGCTTGGTACGCTGACCAGTCCCGCCAGATCGTCTCTAATACCTGGGGGGCGAATAGTCCCGCGCCCGCATCCCACGCGGACTCCAGCACATGGGCACGACAGGCACCCTCACGGCTGGCCCGCTCGGCACCGAGGGGTGCGTGTTCGGCGCTATCCACAAACAGCACCCGGTTGCGGCTCCCGGCGTGACGGAAGTCGGGGATGGCCTCGCCGCAGAGGATGAGCGTCCCGGCGATGGCGGCACCACCTCGGGCCTTGCCGTCAATGCCACCACGGGTATAGCTCTGGCCATTGGCAAACTGGTAGCAGTCGCCCTCTAGTCGGGCCGGGTTGGGTGCGGTGTGGGCCTCGTCAATGAGCAGGGGTAGCCCGCCGAGTCGCTCCAGACTTTGGAACAGTCCGGCGGTGGTACTGCGCCCTGCCTCCAGCTTGAGTGGCGCGGCGTTGGGCCTCCCGAATGCTCCTGTGGCGAACTGGGCGATGGTGGTCTTGCCGCTGCCACTCTCTCCGAACAGGCCCACCACCGGGTTGCGGCGCGGGCGCACGCGGGCGATGATTGGGCCCGCGAGAGCCAGGGACAGAACCAGCCAGAGGGTGGGTACATCCCATGCGGCGGCGGTGCGCAAGGCTGCGGGGTACGCCGCTGCGTCGGCCCCGACCATGATGCGTGGGCCGGACGTAGCGAAGCTCACCGGCTCATCAAAGCCGATGGAGCGGTCGGCTAACACCAGCCCATCACCCACTAGCCCATAGGCGGTACTCTCGGTTCGGCGGGGGATGGCTTGCCTGTTCTCGTGAGCGAACTCACCCAGGAATGCCATGACTTTACTTATGTTCCCGTCGTGAACGGTTGCCCCCGCACCGCCGATCTGCTCAGAGAAGTCCCGGCGGTTGCTCAGCACATCGGCGGTGATGGTGCGTTCAACCCGTCCGCCATCATCCCAGGCTATCGTGTAGGTGCGCTGGCCGGTATGAACGTCCTTGCCGATGGCACTCACAAATATCGCGCCGGAGTAGATCGGGCGTGTTCCCCCCATCGGGTCAATCTTCACAATAACGTGGTTTCGTACGTCGTACCCGGCGGGGGCAAACAGAGCTGCGCCGGTATCGGGATGGGCCATGAAGGGAATGCGGGTCTGTGCTTGGGCGTGTACGAGGGGTTGGAGCATCTGGCGAAGCTGATCGACGGTGCCCCCACTGGCGAGGAAATCATCGACGCCGACCTTCGCGCCGTACGGGTCTTGGGGGAGGCTGCAGAGAAAGACTGTCGTATCAGCGCGGGATGCCAGCAACCGCGCAAGATCATTGATCCCCCGCTGGACATGCGTGTTCGTCTTGTAGTCGCCGTCCGGGCAGATGATCACCTCACGACCGTTAAACGCGATGAACTGCATGTCGGGGGAGGCGACTTTCCCCCCGTTGGCGTTGGTGGCGCGCCAGCCATGGACGCCGTTGAGATTGATGGCAGCGATCTGGTCGCCAAAGGCGGTGGTGAGGGCGTCGGCCTTCTTCGCGCCTTCGGTGAGCCAGAGCGGGCGGGATGGGTCGCCGAGGGCGTTACGATGGCGGGGGAGTGAATCGAAGATATTGGTGAGGCCCGCCGGGTAGAGATACTTGCGGGGACGGCCCTTGCTATCGGCGGTGGGGTTATCGGGGCGTAGGACGTAGGCGTAGGGCTGGATATCACCGAGCCGGTACAGGGGAATAACGAGTGCGCCCTGGTGCATATAGGGTTTGGCGGTGGCAGGCTTGACGCCGAGCAGATCGGCGGCGCTTGTGATGTCACCGGGCGAGAGGGAGTAGTAGCCGCGTTCGGCGATCACATCATCGGCAATGGCGCTGCTGCGCAGGTGGGCGAGGTGGTGTGTGTCGAGGGTGGTCACAGTACACACTCCTCAGTCACGAGTGCCGTGAACGCAGGGGTACCCGGCGGCAGCATGGGGACATGGGTGGTGGCATGCTGGTCGTTTAGGTTGGCGGACGCAGGGTGGCGTGGGGCGGGTGCATGGTGGTTGGTTTGGTGTATCGTTTGCATGGCTCGTTCCTGAGTAGCCGGGGTGATGCGGTACGCACTTGTCGTGCAAAGCGTACATCGCTTCTAGACAGCAGTTCGCCGTTGTGCTACCATGCGGCTCTCATGCGCGCGAGGTAACACTCTCGACGTGACCGCTGCCAGGGTTTACCCCGGCGGCGTTTACGTTTGTACGGGGTTTCGGTTGAGTGTGTGTCTTCTGAATGCCTGTGCGGTTGACATCTGCACGGGATATGGTAGGATCGCACTGGCTCGTGGTGATGTCCAATGACATACACGCGGATTGCAAGCAAGAAGCTCTGTCTCCTCCCTAACGCCTGCCAAAGCAATTAGGGGAGTGAGGTAGGGCTTTTTGGGTTGGTTGGATTTACTGTATAGATACGTATTCGATTCGCTTGGCAGATTATAGCACATGTGATTCTCTTGTCGTATCGGCTGATTGTAAATAAATCGTCGCAGTGGCGCGGCGCTTTTTTATTGGCACGGTTTCTACGTTCTACGCTTTCCAAAGATACATACGTGGTGCTGGGTAGTCGGCTGATGTTCGCGCTAATGGTTTACATACGGTATGATCGTCGTGGCGCGATAGTTCAGCAAACAGTACGCAGAAACCATCGTCTCGGTTTCTACACCGACTCAGCTATCCAAAAAGTTACGCCGCCGGGGAAATAGTCGGGCGACTGAAGTCGCGCCTGCGGGGCGTTCCGCCGGTCGTCGGCCTCCGCCGACGCGGGAACCGCCCACGTCAGATCCGGCGCTGATCTGAATCTTATCGGGTGCGATATGTGGCCGTACTGCTTCCCTAACGCGGTTAGGCAGAGCGAAACGACGCATCCCGGCGATGATTGATCATC
>CAIXLU010000483.1 GCA_903920315.1 uncultured Oscillochloris sp. | reverse complement strand
CGGACGGTCACGAGTGACCGTAAAAGAGGTGACGTGTTGAACACCATCACCCTTAAAGTGTTCAACGCCCTCCGACGGCATCCCACTGCCACATAACGGCTCATGATGGCCGTCCGTGTTCAACACGGGTGCGGACATGCAATCCCGTCGTTCACATGGGTGGGGTGAGGGGCGTGGTAACGCCTCCTGATGCCGTAAACAGGCGTCATTCGTACATATATGGTGTGAGGGGCGGTATGTAGCCTCCTGATGCCGTAAACAGGCATCCGACACCGACCCAAAGATACCGAGACCCCTAACGCGGATCTGCCCCATCGCGTCCCCGCTCTTTATTTGCGATCTGTTGAACGCCCGCATGTGGCGTCCGGACGGTCACGAGTGACCGTAAAAGAGGTGACGTGTTCAACACCATCACCCTTAAAGTGTTCAACGCCCTCCGACGGCATCCCACTGCCACATAACGGCTCATGATGGCCGACCGTGTTCAACACGGGTGTGGACACGCATGGTCTCCCTCATCCGACTCCCTCGAAGGTGGTCAAGAGATCAACCGCCGCACGCAGCTCTTCGGGACTCATCTCGTCGTCGGGTGGCGTGTCGCCGCCCGTGAGGGGGCGGCTGCCGCTCCGCATTTCGTGGAGCAGCCGATCCAGCGTACTCTCGATGCGTGCCAGTCGATCCCCCCATCCCAGTGCCTGAACCAGAAGCCCGCGCAGTTCGCCGCTCACATCTGACTGCGGGGGGTGCTGCTCGATCCACTGAAGAATGATCGCGCTGCGCGGGTCTGATGCCGGAAGCGAGATCGTGACCGCACGGCGGATGCTCATCTACGGCCTCGCCTGCGTGGCCGCTGTCGCCATCGCCAGAAAGCCCCGCGCCCCCGCGAGCTGCGGGTTCTCCAGCGCGAAGAGCTGCGGAAACTCGCGGCCCAGCGCCTCCGCCACGTGCGCCGCCCCGCCGCCGCCCAGCACGACCGCGTGGAGGGCGCTGCCCCCGTTGGGCCACAGGCTCTTGCCGGTGGCGACCACCGTGGACAGGGAGCGCACCAGCGCGGCCCGTGTGCCATCGGGCATCGGTTGGCGCATCCCCTCAACGATCAGGCCGTCCGTGCGCTGGGCGGCGTCTACCTCGTGCAGACTCAACTCCACGTGGTAGGTCTGCGCAATCAGGCGCTTGATGTCTTTGAGCGCCTCGTGGGTGCCGCCGGGGACGCTCTCGCCGCCGACGTAGCGCCCGCCGCTGAACAGCGCCACGTTCACATCGCGGTAGCCCGCATCAATCACGCCGACCGTCTGTGTGAGGCGGCGCGGGTCAAGGTGGCCCGACTCAAAGAGCCAGGCGTAGTAGACGCCCGCCGCCTCGGGCGCGACCGTCACGCTGGCATCACCAAGCGGCAGGGCGGCGGCCCGCACGGCGTCCACAAGCTGTCCACGCGCCTCCTGATCGGCAAACCACGCACTCGGCATGCCGGTGAAGATGCGCAGCGGGCCGGGTTCACTCACGACCTTCTGAAGCGCGGCCCGCGCCAGGGCCAGGAAGGCGGGACTGCGGTAGCGCGAGCGGTCAAGGATGCTGACGACGCGACCGGGCGCGAAGATCAGGGCATCGTCGCCGACAATCCAGTCGCCTTTGCCATTCAGCGAGATGGCGCTGCGTCCCGCGCCGAGGGCGGTGTCGAAGTCCGTGGCGACGGCGGGCGCGGCGACGGCGGGCAGCAGGGTGGTGGCGGTGAGGCTGACGGCCTTGGCGTAGCCGTGGCCGACAATGAGTCCAACAGGTCGCATGGCACTGTTCCTTGTGATAGTCAGCGGTGTTCGGAGGGCATGGGTGTCGGTTTGTCCTCGTTCCCCCGCGAGGGAACGTCCGTCGGCGGGGGTATTCGTCGTGACCGTCATGGCCGCACCCCCGTGCAGTCTGTCCAGACGTGGGCGACATCCGCCGCTGTGCCGGGATGGGGCGTCAGGACGCCGATGCGGCACCTTCCGCCGACGGGCGCATCGTCCAGCACGAGGTAGCACGACCCGCCCGCACGGGGCAGATCGCGGGCAGCGGGAGTCCACCCTGCGGCGAGACCGTCAGGGCCGATCTGGCGAGAGGACGAGGCCACCGTGGTCGGGGCCACCATGAGGGCGGTCGCCACGGAGAGGGACGTGGGCAGGGGCAGGGCGGTCGCTGCAAAGCGCCGGATGTCGTCGTTGTAAATCGAACGAGGCTCTTTCGTCATGGAAACCCCTTTTCTGGTATCGTGTCATGCGCAGGGGAGTTCGGAAACCCCTCCTGCGGTGGCACGGTGCGAGATACACCGTGCCGTTCGTGCCCTGCGTCAATGATGTGGTCACATCCGACGCGGGGCGTTCTTTTTAGGGGCGGTCATCCCCCTTTGTGCGGCGAACGGGCGAGGTTCTGAAAGCGCGTCGTCGGCGCATCAAAGCGCACGGTGACGGTGCCGACCGGGCCGTTGCGCTGTTTGGCGACGTGGATCTCGGCGAGGTTCGTGCGTGCTGCGCCCACCTCCGCGTAGGCATCCTCGCGGTAAATGAACAGCACAATGTCCGCATCTTGTTCGAGGCTCCCGCTATCACGCAGGTCGGAGAGTTGTGGGCACTTGTTCGCCCGCTTCTCCACCTCCCGCGAGAGCTGCGACAGCGCCAGGATCGGACACTGAAGCTCGCGGGCCAGCAGTTTCAGTGAGCGCGAGATCTTGGAGACCTCCTCGTTGCGGTTCTGCGCGTCCTTGCCGTCACTCATCAGCAATTGGAGGTAGTCCACGATCAGCAGGTCGAGCGGGCGCACGGAGGCCAGCCGACGGGCCTTGGAGCGAATATCCATCACCGACAGCCCCGCCCGATCTTCAATGGCAATCGGCGCATCGGACAAGGCGACCAGGGCATCAATACCCTGTGCATCGCCCCGGCGAATCCGCTGGGCCACCTCCTGCGTGTTGATTCCGGTGTGGATGGCGATCAGGCGCTCGAACAGTTCGTTCCGGCTCATTTCCAGCGAGACCACCCCCACGCTCATCTTCTCCGTGATCCCCATGTGGTAGGCAATGCTCATGGCGAGGCCCGATTTGCCCATGCTGGGGCGAGCGGCGAGAAGGGCCAAATGGCCGGGGCGTAACCCGCCGCCCAGCGTGGCGTCCAGGTCGATCAGGCCGGTGGGCGCGGAACGGGTCTCGTCATCGGCCTGGGCATACGCAAAGTAGTCCTGGGCCACCGTACTCATCGGCACGAAGTCGGCCCCGCGCTGGCGTTGACTGACCGCAAACAGCGTCTGCTCGGCGGCGTCGAGCGTGACATCCAGGGTGTCGCTCTCGTCGTACCCCAGCGCCGTGACTCTCCCCCCCGCCTCAATGAGCCGCCGCCGGGTCGCCGTGTCGGCCACCGCCGTGGCGTAGTGCGCCACGTAGACAGCGGTGGGCAGTTCACCGAGGATGTCGCCCAGGAAGGTCATGCCGCCGATCAGCTCCAGGTGGCCCTGTCGGCGGAGTTCGCTAGAGACGGTGAGCAGATCGGGCGGCTCCCGACGGGCGAGGCATGCCAGCATCGCCGCGTAGATCTGGGCGTGTTTCTCCAGGTAGAAGTCGTCGGGTCGCAGCAGGTCGCTGGCCCCCAGGATGGACTCGCGGTCAAGCAAGATCGAGCCAAGCACGGCGCGCTCGGCGGACAGGTCAAAAGGCACGCTCATCATGATAACAGTTCTCCTTCGGTAATGGGATGCTCTGCGAGAAAGCGGGTCAGCAGCGCACGTTTCTCGGCAGGCGTTTTCGACCCGCGAAACCGCCCCACCCAGGCGTTCCGCTCATCCACAGACAAACCGGGATGAAGCTGCATCCACCGGGCGCTGAGATCGGGCAAGGCCGCGCTCCCCGCGGGGGGGGCGCTCCCGGCGGCCATCTCGCGAGCATAGCGCTCCAGCAGTCCCTCGAAATGGCCCCAATTGGCTCGCGCCTGGTACTGCACCTGCCAGTTGGTCAGGACGGCCTCCCAGACCGGGAGATCCGTGACCTTCACGATGATTTCCTGCGCCCGTGGCAGCGTGATCGCCACCGCTGGGCCTGCGTAGCGCCGCCATGCGGCGATGGCCCCGTGCTGCGCTACCTCGTCGGGGAGGGATGGGGTTTCGGACGCGGGGGAGGTCTTGACCTTGCCCCGCTGCACGCGCTCCGGCGCGGTATCGGTCGGCTCCGGGCGTGACTCTTTGGGCCGTCGCATCAGTTCAGACGTACTCCAGTCGTTGTGCTCCTGCATCCGGCGCAGGATGCCCGCCGCGTAGTTCAGCGTAAGAGGTGCGTCTTCCAGCGCCACGCTACTGAGGGCGCGGGCCAGCCAATAGGTCGCGTGGCCCTGGCTGGGCTGCTCAAAGCGGCGCACGATTTCCTTGATTCGCTCGACATCGATCCCGGAGACGCGCCCGTTCAGGACGCCCCAGAGGGCGACCGGGCCGGTGTCCAGTGCGGGTTCGCCTGCGGGTGCCGCCGGGATTGGCTCGTCGGGGGGCGGTGGCACGGGCGTGAAGGTCGCGCCGGTGGCCGGTTGCGCCTGCGGCAGCGCGGCGAGCGTCTGCTGGATGACGGCGATGGCGTCTTTGAGCGGGCTGATCGTCTGCTGGAAAAGAATCGCAATCTCAGGGGCGGGCGCGTGCGCTGCTCTCTCACCCACTTCCCCACTGACATCCTTCCCTCCCCCCATCCCCACAACGATCTCCTGGGAGCATGGCTGCCGTTCTCCGGGGAGCATGGCGACCCCCTGGAGAGCCACCGCCATGCTCCTGGGAGCATGGCTGCCGTTCTCCGGGGAGGGGAGCTGCCCGTTAGGGGCCACCGCCATGCTCCTGGGAGCATGG
>CAIXLU010000482.1 GCA_903920315.1 uncultured Oscillochloris sp. | reverse complement strand
GTGGAAAACGCCCTCATCAACGCCGCGTATCACTACAACGAGACCGGCTATCCCAGCGCAATGCAGCCCATCGCCATGCATCTCCGCTACGCCACTGATCGCACCGCCGGGCGCGATGACGAGCGTGCGGCCACGCTGTGTGGCAACGTGGCCTCCCACCTGAATCAGGTGGGGGACTACGCGGCGGCCCGCCCGCTGTCTGAACGGGCGCTCGCCATCTGTGAACAGGCGCTCGGCCCCGGCCATCCCGATACCGCCCAAAGCCTGAACAACCTCGCCGGACTGTTGAAATCGATGGGGGAGTACGCGGCAGCCCGCCCGCTGTCTGAACGGGCGCTCGCCATCAACGAACAGGCGTTCGGCCCGAGCCATCCGCAGACCGCCACCAGCCTGAACAACCTGGCCGCGCTGTTTCGTGCGGTGGGCGACTACGCGGCGGCCCGCCCGCTATATGAACGGGCGCTCGCCATCCGCGAACCGGCGCTCGGCCCCAGCCATCCCTCCACCGCCACTAGCCTGAACAACCTGGCCGTCAACTATGCCTATCAGAAACAGTTTAAGATCGCAGCCGATCTGATGCGGCGGGCGCTTGCTATTCGGGTACAGCGGCTTGGCCCCGATCATCCTGATACGCAATCCGCACAGCAGAGCCTTGCGGCCATCGAGCAGCGGTTAGCAGAGAACGGAGGATAATCCCGATGAAGGCATCACCGATTTTGCGAAACCTGGGCACCTTCGAGGAGCGACGGGCGGGGAGTGACGGGATTGACTCCGTTGAGGCGGCGATTGCGGAGATCACCCGGCGGGCCGAGGCTGCGGTGGCTCATGCACTCGCGGACGGCACGGCGAATGAGCGTACCCGCCGTGCCGAACGCCGGGAAGATGTCGCATGGGAGGCCGCGCAAGGCGAGGCCGCTGGCTCCCCCTGGCAGATTCTCGCCGACTCCATGCAGGTTCTCGCGGAGCGGTTGTGGTAGACGGAGCGCGTCAATCGGGGCTATCCCCATTCCGAGGGTGCCATGTCTCTCCCCCATCTGGAACTCATCATTGCCCAGGATACTGCCGGTGCGACCACCGCCGCGCTGCGGGTCGAGATACCCCCTCGCCGCGCCGATCCCGTCCCGCCCGAGGCGATCTCCCTGGATACGATTGCCCTGCGCAGCCTCATCGTTACCCCGGACGCCTACAGGGCCGCGCTGACCGCGATGGTCTTCACGCCCGCCATGCGCGAGGGCTGGCAGCGGGCCATTGGCTTCGCCGAGGCGACCGGCACGCTGCGGGTGCGGCTGGCACTCAGCGGCGATGACGCGCTGCACGCGATCCGCTGGGAGTTGCTGCGCGATCCGCTCGATCACGCGCCCCTGGCGCACACCGAGCGCACCCCCTTTTCGCGCTTCCTGAGCAGCCCATATCTCGCCGATGTCCAAGCGTCGGCTCGACCCGCCCTCCGTGCGGTGGTGGCCGTCGCCAACCCGTCGGCCCTGGCGACCCTCGGCATGCCAGAGGTAGATGTGGTCGGCGAGGTCGCACGGGCGCAGCAGGGACTCGGCGACATCCCCCCGACCATCCTTGATGGGGCCGACGGTCGGCCCGCCGCGAGCCTGCCGTCCCTGGCCGCCGCCCTGCGCGACGGGGCGCACATCCTCTATCTGGTCTGTCACGGGACGCTCGTTGGCGATCACCCCGCGCTGTACCTGGAGCAGGAGGGCGGCGGGCGATACCAGCCCACGGACGGGGCCGTGCTAGTGCGGCAGATCACGAATCTCACGCACCGCCCGCTCTTGGTCATCCTGGCCGCGTGCCGGGGGGCCGGGGACGATCACGCCACCCTGGC
>CAIXLU010000481.1 GCA_903920315.1 uncultured Oscillochloris sp. | reverse complement strand
GGTGATTACCCGGCGGCGGTTGCGGCAACCCAGGAGGCGATTGCATGGGCGCAGGCGGCCAATCTGAGTGGCCTGGAAGCGACGGGCTACCAGCGCTGGGGCTGGACGCTCCTTCGCCAGCGTGACTACGCCGACGCACGGGTGCAGTTGGAGCGCAGCCTCCAGCTTGCGCGTACCAACAATGACCAGCACTGTGTCTGTCGGGCGCTGACCGATCTCGGCACGCTGGCACTCGAACAAGGCGCACATACGGAGGCTCGTGGCTGGTATACTCAGAGCTTGAGCCTCGCCCGGTCGCTCGGAGATCGGCGGCAGGAGTGCCACGCTTTAGGCAACTTGGGAACCCTGCTGGCCGAGCAGGGGAATTTTTCCGGCGCACGGGTGGCGCTTGAACAAAACCTAGCATACGCCGACGCAATCGGCGATAATCAGATTGCGGGCACAACACGGAGTAACCTCAGTTTTCTCTGCATCCTGATGGGCGACTATCCGGGAGCGCAACGGATTTTGGAGCGGGGACTCCCTCAACTCCGCGAGGTTGGCGACCGACGGGTAGAGGCCGCCACCCTGGGTAACCTGGGTTTGGTCGCGACCCACAAGGGCGAGTATGCTGCGGCCCACAAAGCGTACTCCGACTGCCTGGCGCTCGCGCAGGAGATCGGCGACCCGGTCTCGACCGGGTGTGCGCAGCGGGGGTTGGGGAATGTCGCCTTCGGCACCGGCGATAGGGAGGCGGCGGAGGATGCCTACCAACAATCTCTGGCAACCCTGCGCGAAGTCGGCACCCCGGCGCTGATCGCCGAACCCCTGGCGGGATTGGCACTCTTGGCCCTGGCCCGAGGTGATGTGGCAGCCGCACTCATACCCGTCGAAGAGATTTTATCCTCCCTTGCCACCGGATCGCTTGATGGTGCCGAGGAGCCAATGGTGGTCTAACTAGCCTGTTACCAAGCTCTGCGCGCCAACGCCGACCCACGCGCCCCGCTGCTGCTGGCCCGTGCCCGCGCCGATCTCCTGTCCCGCGCCGAACAGATCTCCGACCCGGTGGCCCGACAAAATTTCCTTGAACACGTGCCAGCTCACCGTGGTTTGCTGACAGACGCATGATGGGGAACGCGGAGATGCACTACCGCAGAAGCAACACTGTCCGGCTGAATGAAGTAAGATTCTTTGCGCCCTTGCGTCTTTGCGTTAAACAAATATATGGTTTGACGCAAAGACGCAAGGGCGCAAAGAGTAAGACGTGTTGCACATACGATACGACCAAAAGGAGCTATTTATGTCACACCGCCGGACACACCTCGCTCTGTCGCTGCTCGTCGTGCTGCTTGTTCTTCTCTCGCTGCTGCCCGGTACTCCCGCACCGCTCAGGACGCCTGTTGCGCAGGCTACGGGCAGTTCGCTGGAGTATCTCTGGTCGGCTCTCGCGTTGAACCAGACCTACAGCCTCGCCTGGGGTGATGTGGATGGTGCTGGTGCCCTCGATCTCGTGGTGGGGAACCTGGATGCGCCGAACCAGCTCTACCGCAACCAGGGCGGCACGCTGGTTCTCGACTCGACCTGGACACCGGCGGCACAGAGTACGTATTATTTGCGTTCATAAGAACCATCGCGTTTCATTGCGTTTTATTGCGTCCTATTGCGGAAAGACGTCATTCCTGTTATACTCTGCGTATACGCACATTCGTGTGAAAGCCAT
>CAIXLU010000480.1 GCA_903920315.1 uncultured Oscillochloris sp. | reverse complement strand
CCGCTACAGCCACACAGAACAGTACGTGCGCGACACCCTTGCCGAAACTGGATTGTTTCTGCACGACATGTCGTTGGTAATCTTGCGCACAGAGCAAGGCCGCCCGGTCCACGGTATTCTGGTGTCCGCCTGCAACTCATTATGAACGCTACGACAGCTACCAGCTACGACGAGGTTCCTTACCTGAGCATGCCGTTCGTCGAGACGCACCCGGACCGCCTGGCGACGGTCGCCACGATGTTCGGAATGACTCCGGCCCCGCCACCCGTGGCGACCTGTCGGCTGCTCGAGTTGGGCTGCGCCGCCGGGGAGAATCTGCTGGCGTTAGCGCTGACGTATCCTGCCGCGGATTTCCATGGAGTCGACCTCTCGCAGCGCCACGTCGCCAGCGCGCGGGCAGCCAGCGCCCGGCTGGGACTCAGCAATGTCCACGTGCAGCAACTGGATATCCTGAATTTTCCAAACGACAGCGAGCCATTCGATTACATCGTGGCGCACGGCGTCTATTCCTGGGTGCCTGCCGTGGTCCGGGATAAGATCCTGCACATCTGCAGCCAGCATCTGCAGTCCAATGGCGTGGCTTACATCAGCTACAACGCCTATCCCGGCTGGCGGCTGCGCGGCATCGTTCGTGACATGTTGTTGTACCACGTTCGGGAGATAGAGGAGCCTCAGGAGCGGATCCGCCAGGCGCTGGCTATGCTTCAGTTCATGGCGGCAGCGGTCCCTCTCGATGTCCCGACTCACCAGGTCTTCCGCCAGGTATTGACTAACCTGCAGACCCAGGACAGTCCGGCCCAGCTGTATCACGATTTCCTTGAGCCGGTAAACGAACCACTGTACTTCAACGAATTTGCGGCTCACGCCGCCCGACATGGCCTGCAGTTTCTGGCCGAGGCAGATGTCGAGGAGATGCAGACGACGCGTTTTCCCGGTGATGTCGCAGCCGTGCTGGACGGCTTTGGAGACGACATCCTGCAGCGTGAGCAGTATCTGGATTTCCTCAAAAACCGGGCCTTCAGGCGGACGCTGCTCTGCCACCGCGAGGTCCAGTTGGACCGGCGCCTGCGGCCTGAGCGCCTGACGAACATGTACCTTGCCGCCGAAGTGGCCTGTGAAGAACCGGCGATGCACTCAGCCGCGCAGCGGATGGAGTTCCGGATGCAGGGTGGGATGTCCGGCACCACTGACCATGTAGTGACTCAGTCTGCTCTGCGATACCTGGGCGTCAGTTGGCCGCAGTGCGTTACTTTTGCGGCGCTGGTTGCGGTCGCCGGTTGTACCGGGCACGAACCAGACGGTTCATCAGCGGACACTTCCTCACAGGAGGACCAGTCGCAACTTGCCGCCAACTTGCTCGAGTTGTACGCGGCTGGAAAGCTGGAACTTCACGTGGCTCCACCGCCGATCGCCAAGTGCGTCGCCGAACGGCCCGTCGCCAGCCCCTGGGCACGGTTCCAGATTGAACAGGGCCGCACGGTGACGAATCTGCGTCACCAACGGGTGCAGATGGACTCCCTCGCACACCGTCTCGTGTGGCTCATGGACGGCACGCGTGACCGGTCGCAATTGCTCGACGAATTAGCCGAGTGGGTTGAACGGGAAGGAGTGAGTCTGCCGGAATCGGGGGCACCGCCCGGAAGGTCACAACCTGTCACAAGATCTGCTATCCGTGAGATTCTCAGTCAGACTTTTGAGGATGCCCTTCAGACCACTGTTTACTCTTCTTTGTTGATTGCCAAACCGTGAAACGTCGCCGCCGCCCACCTTCGTGCCGTGCCCAACCGCGGGCTGATTCATCCGCTTCTCCCTGGAAGTTGGCCAAGGTACCGACGCTCGCAGACATCGTGTACCTCTGTCAACAGGGGGATTTGGATCTGGCGTTGGAGCAGTGCCGGTCAATCGCCGCAAGCACTCCTCGTCAGGCGGCACCGGCTCATCTGCTCGGGCTGCTGCTTTATCAGGCAGGCGATATAGCCGGTGCCGAAGCGGCGTTCCAGACCGCCGTCTACCTGGAGCCGGAGTACGCGGCGGCTTGGAGCGATTTGGGAAACATTTACAGCGAACAGGGCCGCCTGACAGACGCCGCGACTGCGTACCTTCGAGCGCTGGACGGGGACCCGACTCTGGCCCCGGCGCATAACAATTTGGGGATTATCTACAAGAATCAGGGACGGTTCGACGAGGCGATTGCCGCGTACGACCGAGCGATCCATCTGCGGCCCGAGTACGCCGATGCCTATCACAACCTTGGCTGCGTGTTGCGTCGTGCCGGGCGCGATATCGAAGCAGCGCAGGCTTTTCGCCGTGTGGTGCAGTTGGAACCGGACCGCACCGCCGCATACAAAGAACTGTGCGGTGCGCTCCGCAGCGCCGGCCAGTTGGAAGCGGTGCACGGGGTGCTTGCCGAGTGGTTGCTGCGCGAGCCGGAGCATCCCGTAGCCGCGCATCTGCTGGCAGCGTGGAGCGGCGGTGAAGTGCCTGTCCGCGCTCCTGATCGTTACGTGCAGGAAGTGTTTGACAAGTTTGCGGACACATTCGACCTGCAGTTGGCGCAGTTGGACTATCACGGCCCGGAATTGATCAGCGCAGCCTTGGCCCAACACCTGAGTACGCCTCGCGCAGCACTCGACATACTGGATGCCGGATGCGGGACGGGCT
>CAIXLU010000479.1 GCA_903920315.1 uncultured Oscillochloris sp. | reverse complement strand
GGTGCCAGAGACGCCACAGGCGGCCCTGGCGCTGATCAGCCATGCTGATTTGGTCCTGAGCGCACGCCTGCACGGGCTGATCTTCGCGGCGATCCGGGGTGTGGCGATGGTTGGCCTCGACTATGAGGTGAAGGTAGGCAGCTTTCTAGCCGAAGTTGGCCAGGGGGCAATGAATGTGCCGCTGACAGACCTGGAGGCGGGACGGCTGCCGACGGTGCTTGATAGAGCCTGGGAGCAGCGCCATGTTGCCAGTGCGGCCATCCGTGACCAATTCTGCCAACTGCGCACACGTAGCCTCCAGAACTTTGAACACTTCGCGGATCTCGCGTCACGTCCGCGCCAGGGCGGACTGATTGGCGGCGGCGCGCTCCTGCTGGCCAGCATGACGATTGTCAACGCGGGCAACTACCTGTTCAACCTGGTGCTTGGGCGCTGGATGGGGCCGGCGGCATTCGCCGATCTCAGCCTGATGATCACCGCATTCCTGATTGTCACGCTGATTACGGCCACGCTCCAGACAATCAGCGCCAAATTCTCGGCGATGTACGCCGCCGATGGCGATACGGCGCGGGTAGAACTCATCCGGGCATGGCTCGGTCGCTGGGCCTGGGGGCTGGGTGGCGCAACCCTAGCCGTTCTCGCCATCGGTGCGCCCTTCTGGCAGCAATTCTTTCAGACCACATCGGCGTGGCCTTTCGTGATTCTCGGCCTTGGGCTGCCGTTTTACTACGCCCAGGGCATTGATCGCGGCGTACTCCAGGGGTCAACCCGATTCACGGCACTCGCGCTCAGTTACCAGGTTGAGATGTGGGCGCGCCTGATCTTCGCAGTGGCCTTGGTGGCTTTGGGCTGGTCGGTGAACGGTGCGGTCGCCGGTGTCACCCTCTCACTGGTGGCGGCATGGCTGGCGGCAGCCTGGCCGCTGGGCGGCGTACCCCGGCGTACCACCGGGACACAGCTTGTCGCCGCAGATCGCCGGGCGATCACCGCCTTTGCCGGCCCAGTGATTGCGGCTCTTGTGGGCCAAGTGCTGATCAACAACAGCGACATCCTGATCGTCAAGCATTTCTTCCCCTCCACCGAAGCGGGTCACTACGCGGCCCTCGCACTCATTGGGCGGGTCGTCTTCTTCGCCACTCTGTCAGTAGTCGCGGCGATGTTCCCGATTGCCGCTCAACGGCATCAGCGCGGCGAACCGCACCGAAATCTGCTCTGGCTCGGCTTGGCCCTGGTGGCGGCGGCGTCTCTGGCGGTGATCGGCGCAGCGCTGATTTTCCCCGATCTGATGGTGCAATTGCTCTTCGGCGCAGCCTACCTGCCCATCTCGCCGCTGCTCTGGCTCTACGCGGCGGCCACCATGTTCTACGCTCTGTCCAATGTGGTAATCAACTACCGGCTAGCGATTGGCGACGGCGGCGGAAGCGCGCTCGTTGTGGTCGCCGGTATCGCTCAGGTTGTCGGTTTGTGGATCTTCCATGCCAGCCTCTACGACGTGGTGATGGTGCAGGTGGTACTGATGGCCGTACTGCTCGTCGCCCTCATCGGCTGGGACTGGCGGTTGGCTCGGCCGGGGGCCGGGGGCCGGGATCCGGGAGCCGGGATCCGGGATCCTCAACAAAACACCACCGTTGTTGCTCATCTCTCTGCTTCCCTTAGAGGAGAAGACGAACTGGATAGCAGTGCAACCCTGCCTCCCTCCTCCCTCATCCCTCATCCCTCCTCCCTCCTCCGCTGGCGCACGCTGCTGATCGGCGCAGCGACTCTGGCGATGCTCCTGCTGATGTGGCAGATCGCCGGGGCGCAGGCGTCGCGTCCAGGGAATCCGGCCCAGGAGCAGATGATCCAGATTTTGCCGTCACTGCGCGACAGCGAGGCGGAACAAGCCGCCGGAGCCTACATTCCCGGTGTCGGTGCGATCATCAGTTTGGAACTGCTGCATGGGCCGAATGCGTGGCCCGATAAGCCACCCGACCAGGGCGTGCGCGACTGGGCGTTTTTCCTGATGGGGACGTTTGGCCCGAAATTCGATGCGGTGCCGCCTGGTGAAACGATTGCAATTTCGGTGCGTTACTACAACTTTACCACCCGCAACTACCACCAACTGGTGATCACCAGTCCCGCCGCCACCGTCACCGATAGCGGGACGTATGCGATCTGGCAGGATGGCATGGCGGCCAACCCACGCGCCGAGCAGATGGGCCAAGGGGGAAAGTAGCCATGCGTAGCTCTGACTTTTCCCTCGCCGATGACGGCGGCGGACGGCGCACGCGACTGGCTGGAATCTTGCGCGCCATTGATCTGCGAGCTATCGCGGTGGTGCTGGCAATTTTCCTCACCACCCGGCTGCTGCTGCTGCTGGTGATCTTCCTCTCGTCGGCAGCCATTCCGATGCCAACCGGCACCTTTGGCTACGCCATCCCGGACAACATCATACTCGACGGCCTGATCCGCCACGATAGCTGGTGGTATGTCGGGATTATCGAGCACGGCTACACGATGGGTGATGCACAGACCGGCGCGCAGGGGACGGTGACTTTCTTCCCGCTCTACCCGTTGCTGGTCAAGGGCGTTGCCGCACTGACCGGAAGTATTTTTCTGGCGGGTGTGGTCGTCTCGCAGGTGGCGTTTCTGGCCGCCCTCGGCTTTCTTTATGGGCTGGCCCGCCGCGAGTTCGATGATGAAACAGCGGCGCGGGCGATTTTCTACCTGGCCGCCGCGCCCTCGACGATCTTCTGTACGGCAATGTATACCGAGAGCCTATTTATCGCTCTGGTATGCGCCACTTTCTACTTTTCGGGCCGACGCATGTGGGAATGGGCGGCGGCGGCCGGTGCCCTGGCCGCCGCAACCCGCAACACTGGCGTACTCCTGGCCGCCGTGATCGCGCTCGAAGGGCTGAGTCAGCAGGGTTTACGCCTACGGCCCGAACGTATGATCGGAGCGACGACGACAGACACCGTACGCCTGTGGCGCGATTACGTGGGCAGGCAGATGCGGGTGGTACTCGCAAGCTGGCCGAGCCTGCTGGCTGCCTGCTACGTCCCAATCGGCCTAGTGGCCTACATGGCCTTCCTCAGCCTGACGTTTGGCGACCCGCTTGGTTTCATCCACGCTCAGGCGAGCTGGGGCCGCTCGACCGGGGCGGGCAGCATTTTGAATATTCTGACGAATATAAAGACAAACCTCAGTCTAGGCGACAATATCTGGGTCGGACAGATCAACACCCTGACGCTGCTGAACCTACTGGCAACCCTTGGTTTCGCCCCGCTGGTGCTGATGGCGGTGATCAAACTACGCCCGGCCTACGGCATCTACGCCGCCCTAACTTTTTATGCCCCACTGAGTACAGGTTCGATTGGCAGTATGGCCCGCTACGTCCTGATGCTGATTCCCTGCTTTCTGCTCCTGGCTGTCTGGGGCCGCCGGAGTTGGGTTGACCGGCTGGTGCTGGGGGTCTTTCTCCCGCTGACCACGTATTTCGCCATCATGTTTTCGCACTGGTATTTTGTGGGATGAACGCCCCGGCTGGAGATAATGATGATCATACGACGACCACTACGACAGATCTGGGTATGGTGCATCGGGCTGCGATTGCCCCGTTTTCTGGTGAGCGTCGTGCTGCTCGGTGCTCTCGCCCTTGGCGGGGTGAGTGCGCTGCGTGCATTACAGCCCGCCGCCCCAGTCCAGATCCTGCCGGGTCAGGCGGTGGCCTGGGATATTGCCCGTGCGGTGGCTCGCTCCGGCGATGTGCAGACCGCCTCGGGGGCATATCTACCGGGCGACCGGGTTTTGCTCTACACCCGCACCAGTTTGGCCGACCAAGCCCGCGTCCGCTCGTGGGCCGTGGCTCAGCTTGGGCCGTTTGCCGAGCGTCTGGCGAAGCTGTCGTCACGGGAAACGTTGACCTGGGTGATTGACTACGGGGTCGCCCCCGGTGCGCAGGAGGCGATTTCGGTACCCGTGGGACGCGCCGCCGACCCGGCGTACTACCGCTATGTGAGCGCCGTGCCGGGGCTGCTTGTCACTAACGGTGCGGCGGCAGCGGCCCCAGCGGCCACTGCGGTACCTGCCGCTAAAGCCACTACCGCGCCTGCTGCCGGAGGAGCTACTACCGCACCTGTCGCCAAAACTACCGTCGCGCCCGCTGCCGCAGGCACCGCTGCACCCGACGGGCAATCGCTCCTGTCCACCAGCTTCGACGAGAGCGGCGGTACCCCAAGCATCTGGCTGCCGCTCTCTGGCAGTTGGGGCATTGCCAACGGTATCTACAGCCAGAGCGACAATACGGGCTACGACTTCATCAGCATGATGAATGTGGATCCGCAGACGAACTACCGTTTTGCGGCGAAGGTGCGGCTGGGTGATGGGCAAATGGGCGGTGGATTCGTCTACAACGCGCCGAGTACGACCAGCCGGGCTGGTGCCCAGAACGTAGACTTCGACCAGAACGGCGGATTTCTGCGCTGGGGGCGCTACGACGATAAGGGAGCCTACGTCTACCAGGGTGGTCTCGCCGTTGCCAAACCGATTAATGATGGACAGTGGCACGATCTCAGCCTCGTTACCCACGCCGGCTCCAGCGTGATCTCGCTTGATGGGACGGAGATCGCGACGATCACAAATGTGAGCCAGACGGGTCATGTTGGGCTGCTTACATCAATGACAAAAGTGGACTTCGACAGCGTCCAGGTGATTATTCTGCCAGAACTAGCGGGAAATGCTGCGCCGTCGGTAGCTGCCACTGCCGTACTCACGACGGCAACTATGTTCTCTGATGATTTCGCTGACGGCGATACAAAGGGATGGCAAGTGCTGAGCGGCACGTGGCAAAACATCCAGGGCACCTACCAGCAAACCGATCTGACTGGCTCCGACCTGGGCAGCGTGACGCCTTTCCAGAGCGGCACTTTCACGGCTACGGTACGAATCCAGCGGCTTGATGGAGACATCGGAGCGGGGCTCTACTTCAACATGGCCCAACGCGACAGCAAGAGCCGTAGCCAGATGATTAACTACACCCAGGGCGGCAAAGCACTCCAGTGGGGCCATTTTGATGATGGCGGCAATTTTGTTTTTGAGGGCAACGCTCCCGTACCCGACGGCAACGACGGTGCGTGGCACACCTTCGGCATCAGCGTGGCAGACGGAAAGGCGACCTTCAGCCTGGATGGGAATGAGGTCGCCAAGGACGTGACGCTCACCTACGTCAGTGGCTACGTGGGGCTGCTCGCCAGCCACAGCAAGGTTGCCTTCGACGATGTGCAGATCATGCCGCAATAATCCTCAAAATCTATATCTATAGAGTTGAAAGTACCAGCTACGCTGGTACTTTCAACTCTATAGATAACCATTATTATGAGGTTCAATCCATCATGCGACTCCAACGTTTTCGACCGCTGCTCCCCGACGCCCTCGCCATCCTGGCGCTGGTCATCCTGCCGCTGCTCGTTTTTTGGCAGGTCTGGGCGACCAACTCGGCTGACCGGGTGATGTTCGGCGGCGACATTCTGATGGGTGCCTACCCGACGC
>CAIXLU010000478.1 GCA_903920315.1 uncultured Oscillochloris sp. | reverse complement strand
CGAAGCGTCCCGGCTCCCATCTCGCTTGCCGGGACGCTTCGCTTCGCTCAGCGTGACATAATGCCGGAACAGATAAATTTCTCCGCGTCCCTTGCAGATTGCACATTGATCGCCAATCTGCAATCTGCAATCAAAAATCAAAAATCATTCCAGATCTCGGTTAAGCAGATCGCTGAGCAGCCCGTCGTCGCGAGGGGTAGGATGGGGCGCAGCGGGCAGATCATCGCCGATAAAAATCAGGTAGACAGCCAGCGCCGTCACCCCGGTGCTAATCGCGCCGTCGGCCAAATTAAACACCGGCCACCAGCCCACGCTGATAAAATCCACCACCGCGCCGAGCCGCAGTCGATCAACAATATTACCTACCGCCCCGCCGAGGATCAGGCCCATTGCCACCTGCACCCACGTGCTGCGGTTCGGCAGATGAAAAACGTAGGCATAGATGGCCCCGGCAGTGATCAGGATCGAGGTGAAGGCGAAGAACTGGGGCACTTGCCGAAAGAGCCCGAAGGCCACGCCGGTGTTTTGCGCGTACACCAGGTTCAGCCAGGGTGGGCCAAGCGAGATCGCCCGCAAGAACGGCTCAGGGCCAAGCCACCACACCACCCACGCCTTGCTCAACTGGTCGCCCATGAAGATCAACAACCCCAGGACGGCAGGGATCGCCCAGTGTGCGGGGATCGGGCGGGGCCGAGATGGTAGTGGCGGCCTCATTGCGAAACCACGGGCCGATCATCCCGGCGCTGTGCGATTTCCTCACGCAGAAACTGGAACATCAGCAGAGCCGCGCCAACCGTGATCGCACTGTCGGCGAGGTTAAACACCGGGAACCAGCCCACCTGGATGAAATCAACCACATAGCCCAGGCGCACCCGATCAATCAGATTGCCGAAGGCTCCGCCTACGATCAGTCCCAGGATCACTTGGACAAATGGGTGTCGGTTTGGCAGTTGCGTGACGTAGAAGTAGATCGCGCCCACGACGATTGCCAGCCCTGTGACGGTGAGTACCTGCGGCATGCCTTGAAATAAGCTAAAGGCAATCCCGGTATTGTGCGAGTAGACGATGCGCGCCGTATCGCCAACAACTGCAACGAACCGCGTCATCGTCTCAGGGCCAAGGTTGTGTACGATCCAGGCTTTGCTCACCTGATCGGCGGCGATCACCAGAGTGGCGATGGCCGCTGGAACCGCCCAGCGAGCGTGTTGATCCAGTCCCACTTGGGATATACCCCCATCCTGCCGGTGCGGCGTCGCCGCCACACACACGTTATATATGTTCATTATACCATTCGGTAGTGGGGGCTGGGAGGCAGAAACGAGCCCCGTCCCCCCCTGCCTGCGGATTTCCAGGGCGGCGCGGACGTGCTATAATGGCGCGCAGTATGCCCAACGGGTGTATGGTTTTGCCGTGTGTCCTCTCGCACGGACTCCGGTAAATGCGTTATTCCGCTCAGTGTCCCAAGGCGGCTTGTGGGGAGAACCCTCAGCAGTTTTGTATAGAGATGGAGAGTATCAGGGGTGAAGATTACTACTGAAAAGCTTCCAAAAAGCTTGTTGGCATTGCAGATCGAGATTGATACGGATCAGCTTGAGCGCGGGCTTGACAAGGCCGCACGTCGGATCTCGCAAAAATACCCTGTCCGTGGCTTTCGACCTGGCAAGGCACCCCGCTCGATTATCGAGCGATCCTATGGGCGTGCGGCCCTGTTGGAGGAGGCTACCGACGACTTGATCAACAAGGCGTATCGCGACGCCCTCGACCAGGAGAAGCTTACCCCCATTGGCCCGCCTGTCCTCGACGGTATTACCTCACCTGACCCGTTTACCTTCCGCGTCACCATCCCCGTCGCACCTACCACTATTCTTGGCGACTACCGAGGTATTCGTGTGTCCCTCGATGCTGTTGAGATTAGCGACGTAGATGTGGAGCGCGAGCTGGAGCGCATCCGTGATAAGCACGTTGTTCTCAAGGAACTTGATGAACCCCGCCCTGCCCAGGAGGGCGATCAGCTCAAGGTGAACCTCGACACTATCTTCGAGGATGAAGACGAGGATGAAGACGAGGATGATGAAGAAAATGAAGACGACGAGATTGTTGATGCTGAGGAGGGTGATGACGACGAGGACGACGATGACGGTGAAGACGATGAAGACGATCAGGACGATGAAGGCGATGAGGACGATCAAGACGGTACTGAGCAAACCCTTGACCTCGTACCGGGACGTCTTGTAGACGACCTGCACCGCGCACTGATCGGACTCAACATCGGCGACCGGGTCGAGGTGACATCTGTGATGCCCGACGACCACGGGAATGAGGAGGTGAGAGGCAAGACGGTAACGTTTAAAGTCAAGGTGAATAGCATCCAGGAGCGCATTCTGCCCGACTGGGAGGAATTGCCGACCTTGGAAGGCACCGAGAGCAGCATCGAGGATCTCCGGGTCAAGGCTCGTGCGGATCTTGAGAAGAACCTGCATACGATAACTGAGCGTAAGACGATT
>CAIXLU010000477.1 GCA_903920315.1 uncultured Oscillochloris sp. | reverse complement strand
GTCTGCTCGTCACTATCGCTCTGGCTGACGGCACTTTGGGCTACGGCGAGGCCGCGCCTTTTCCGGCCTTTAATGGCGAGACCCAGGCCAGCGCCCGTGCCGCGATTGAGTTGATTCGGCCCGCCGTTGAGGGCGCGGACGTGCGTGAGTGGCGGCCTCTGGCCTCCGCCCTGCGCGAACATATCGGTACGGCTGGCTCGGCCCGCTGCGCGATTGAGACGGCTATCCTCGACGCACTCACCAAGCGCGCCCAGATGCCGCTCTATGCTTTCTTTGGCGGCGCGGGCAGCAGCCTAGAGACCGATATGACCATTACCACGGGCAATGTGGAGCAGGCCAGCAGCGCCGCCCGCGAGATCCTCGCTCGTGGGATTACGGCGATCAAGGTCAAGATCGGATCGGGCAATCTCGATCTTGATCTCGCCCGCCTGGTGGCTATCCACGCCGTAGCCCCCAACTCGCCGCTGATCCTCGATGGCAACGGCGGCATGAGCGCCGATGAGACTCTGGAACTGATGGACGCCTTGCGCATCCAGAATATTCGCCCGGCCCTGCTGGAGCAGCCTGTCCCCGGCGACGACTGGACGGGTATGGGCCAACTGGCGCGCTGGGACGGTGCCCCGCTGGCCGCCGATGAGACAGCCTCTAGCGCGGCGAATGTGCTGCGAATTGTGTCTGAGCAGGCCGCCCAGGTAGTGAACATCAAGCTGATGAAAGCGGGCGTCGTCGAGGCGCTCGACATCGCCGCCATCTGCCGGGCCGCCCAGTTACGCCTGATGATCGGCGGCATGCTCGAGTCAATCCTAGCCATGACCATGTCGGCGCACTTCGCCGCCGGCCAGGGCGGGTTCAGCTTCGTTGACCTTGATACGCCCATGTTTATGGCCGAAAACCCCTTCGAGGGCGGCTTCCGCCAGACCGGCGCACGCCTCGACCTGAACCATATCAGCGCCGGCCACGGGGTGCAGCCTCGGTAGGGATTCGGCAATAATCTTATTGCCAATTTCCTACAAAAATGCACAGCCAACTTTGTACATCCTGACCGTAGCCCCCTGCACGTGCGCCCGCTATACTGAACCCTACATACCATCGGAGCAGCACTGAAGCCCTCCTGGCACCGGCGACGGTGTTGCACGGGGCTTGTTTTGTATAGGGGGTATTGATGGAGACTCGGATCTTAATTGCTGATGACGAGCCGCTGATTCGTATGAATCTGCGCGAGACGCTCCAAGAGCAGGGCTACCTGGTGATTGGCGAGGCCGGTGACGGCCAGAGCGCCGTGAATATTACTCGCCAACTACGGCCCGATCTGGTACTGCTCGACGTCAAGATGCCCCATATGGACGGCCTTACGGCGGCGAAGATTATCCACGACGAGGCGCTGGCCCCGGTTCTCGTGCTCACCGCCTACAGCTCCCGCGATTTGGTAGATCAGGCCCGTGACGCGGGCGTGCGTGGCTATCTGATCAAGCCCGTGCGCGACGCTGAGTTGATGCCCTTGATCGAAGTGACGCTGGCCCGCTGGAGCGAGCAGACTGGGCGCAAGCGGGAGTTGATTCAACTGCGCGACCGTCTGGAGTCTCGCAAGCTGATCGAACGGGCGAAAGGTCACCTGATGGATAGTCAGGGCATCAATGAGGCCCAGGCGTTCCGCAGAATCCAGCAGTTGGCCATGAATAACCGGAAGACCATGCGTGATGTGGCCCAGGCGATCATGCTCGCGCAGCAGATTGCGATGTGATCCGAGCCTG
>CAIXLU010000476.1 GCA_903920315.1 uncultured Oscillochloris sp. | reverse complement strand
TGTGCGCCAGCGCTGAATATCCACGACAGACTCCTGTTTCGCTATCCTGCGCAGTAACTGGCTGTCCGCGATATGCCAATGCCAGCAGCCAGCCTCGTACTCGGCATACATTCCCGGGCGACTGATTATGTCCGAACATCCCCCCTATGTCAATTTGCGACCACAATGTAACTCGTGGCATACTGACGCCGCACATGCTGATGAGGAGGCAGGAGGCAGAAGGCATGAGACTTGCCTCATGCTTCCTGCCTCCTGTACCCTAAAGGAACACACTATGTCGCTGCTGCCGACCACCTCAATCGCTGAGATCGCAAAGCACGACGGGCAGACGGTGTCGCTGTCGGGCTGGATTTATCACAAGACCGAGAAGGGCAAGCTGATTTTCCTGATGCTGCGCGATGGCAGCGCGACCATCCAGTGCGTGGTGTTTAAGAAGAATGTGGCTGAGGAGGTTTTTGCGCGTGCCCAGCAATTGACTCAGGAATCGTCGTGCCGGATCACCGGCGCGGTGCGGGCCGATGCGCGGGCACCGAGCGGCTACGAACTGGATGTACAGGACGTAGAGATTATCGGCATGGCCCACGACTACCCGATCTCGCCGAAGGAACACGGCGTCGAATTCCTGATGGAACACCGGCACCTGTGGGTGCGCTCGGCCAAGCAGCACGCCCTGCTGCGCATCCGCGCCGAGGTGATTGCGACGGCTCAAGAGTGGCTGAACGCCCAGGGTTTCATCCGCTACGACTCGCCCATCCTGACGATGACGGCGGCGGAGGGTAGCAGTAACCTCTTTGGCACCGACTACTTCGACCTGGGGCGGGCGTACCTGGCGCAGACCGGCCAGCTCTACGTGGAATCGGGCATGATGAGCTTCGGCAAGGTCTATTGTTTCGGGCCGACTTTCCGCGCCGAGAAGAGCAAAACCCGCCGACACCTGACCGAGTTCTGGATGATCGAGCCAGAGGTAGCCTTCGCCGACCACGCCGAGAACATGGTACTCCAGGAGAACTTTGTCAGCGCAATTGTACTGCGGGTGCTGGAGCGGCGCGGCGCGGATCTGAAGACTCTGGAGCGGGACACGACGCCGCTGGAGCGGGTGCTGGCCCCCTTCCCGCGCATCTCGTACGACGACGGGGTGGCGCTGGTGAACGCGAAGTACGCTGAGGTAGAGGGATGTACGCCGATGGTATGGGGTGAGGATTTTGGTGCGCCGCACGAGACACTGATCACCCAGCAATTTGATCGGCCCGTCTTCGTGGAGCGCTACCCCAGTGCGATCAAGGCATTCTACATGCAGCCAGACCCGCAGCGCCCGGAGGTGGCTCTCTGTGCCGACCTGCTGGCCTCCGAGGGCTACGGCGAGATCATCGGCGGCTCGCAGCGCATCCACGACGCGGATCTGCTGGAGGCGCGCATCCGTGAACACGGGCTGAATGTGGACGATTACCGCTGGTACATTGATCTGCGCCGCTACGGGACGGTGCCGCACAGCGGGTTTGGCATGGGCATCGAGCGGGTGGTGGCCTGGATCTCGGGCACCCACCACATCCGCGAGACGATTCCCTTCCCCAGGCAGTTGTACCGGATCTACCCGTGACCGGCAGAGTAGTTCTTCCCTACTTCTTACACACAAAAAACCGCCCGCCCCCGTCGGCCCGGTAGTCGTAGCTGTTCGTACCGGCGCGCAGAACCACCTGGTAGCCGTAGGTAATGACCTGGAGGTAGGCCGTACCGGGCTGCGGGCAGCCTAGCGAACCGTCCGGCCACTCGGCGGCTTGGCTCGTCTGCACACTGATCGCCGCTGCATCTACACCGCTGAGCTTAGCGGCGTCAGCGAGAATCTTATTCATCAGATCCGCCGGAACCGCGCCCGCCGCCGCAGGCGTAGCCACAGAGGTACGCTCAATGGCAGAGGTTGGGAGGACGGTGCGAACCGGCGGCGTGGTCGCGGTGATATGTGGCACGAGACTATCCTCGGGGGTCGCGCTAACCGTAGGCGCGGCCAGCGTCTGCGGTGCGCTCGGCGCGGCGGATTGAGGGGCGGCACCGCATGCCGTGACAAGGGCCAGCAGCGCCAGCGGGATCACAGATAGACGTCGCATAGCAGTATCCTTATGGTGTCGAAGCGAAACAGATACCATAGAGACGCCCGTTCCGTGCCGGTGGTTCCCGAAAAGCATGTGCTATACTGAGGGAAGAATAGCCGACAGCCGATAGTCAGGCACCAGCGGCCATTTTCATCGGGTGTTGTGTGTAAACCGCATGGTTGTCTGAGGGAAAGAACGTACGTTGCCCCTTACGCAGGGAGATCGGTGTGAGTAAGATAACTATTTCCATCGTGCTGCCAGTACGCAACCGGGCTGGCTCTGTCGCGTCTGAGGTTGCTGAGTGCATGGCCATAGCCACGCAACAGTGCGACGACTACGAAATCATTCTGGTTGACGACGGCAGCAACGATGGTACCCGTGAGCAGGTGGATCATCTGGCGGCGGCATACGCCCCGGTGATGGTGCTGCATCAACCCGTGCCCCGAGGCTATGCCGCTGCCCTGCGCATGGCATGGCAGGTTGCTCGTGGTGACTACATCCTGGCCGCGAGCCTCGCCGGGCCAACGGGTCTCGCCGAGTTGCCGCGCCTCCTGGCCGCCCGTGGCGAAAGCGCCGTCGTTGTTGGCTACCGGGCACCTGCGCCGCGATCTCCGATCACCGCAGCCTACACGGCTGCCGTGCGCGCCGCCCTCGGCTCGGATATGCGTGACCCGGCTCTGCGCCTAGCCCTCTTTCGCTCCGACCTCGCGGGGCTCCTGCCCGACATGGTGCCCGACGGGCTGGCTCACCCCGAGATCTATGCACGGGCCAGCCGCGCCGGGATGCCAGTGACTCAGGTGGCGGTGGCGGGCCGACGCGGGCGGGATAGCCTCACCAGCACAGCCATGATCGAGCTTGTTAACTACAGCCCGCCAAGCGCCGGGAGCCGCCAGAGCGCGCTGATGGGAGCCATGACCCTGGCGGTAGTCGGCGGGTTCTGGCTGCTGCGTCGCAGCCGCAGACCCTAGCGGAATGCACCTAGATACGCAATACTATCGTCAAATGGCTATATAGACATGAGCGCAGCCTACTGCGCCCCCTACGAGAAGGAGATATCCCGTGAGTCAGCCCGAAGACAAGGACAGCACGAATCAGCCCCAGAGCGATATTGCCGGAGAGCTACGCGAACTTGGACAGCAGATCGAGCAAGCCGTCCGCAGCGCCCTAGAGACAGAGCGTGCCCAGCAACTCCAGCGCGACATCGCGGCAGGGATGCAGGAAATCGGTGCCCAAATGCAGTCGGCCCTCAAGACAATCCAAGAGGACGAGCGGATCAAGGGTCTTGCCGAGCGCGGTCAGCAGGCTCTCAGCCAGGCTCAACAGAGTCAGAGCGCCAAAGACTTCCAGGAGGCGCTCACCCGAGGTATCTCGCAACTCAACGATCAGATGGCCGCCTTTGTCACCCGCCTCCAGCACCCTGGCGATGACGCGCCGACAACGGGCGAGACCACGCCCCTGGACAAAGATAAGCAATAGATAGGGCTGTCGCCCTAAAAAACAGATACTGTCGGGTGACATTGCCAGCAAAGCTGGCAATGT
>CAIXLU010000475.1 GCA_903920315.1 uncultured Oscillochloris sp. | reverse complement strand
GCTCTCGCCCTTGGCGGGGTGAGTGCGCTGCGTGCATTACAGCCCGCCGCCCCAGTCCAGATCCTGCCGGGTCAGGCGGTGGCCTGGGATATTGCCCGTGCGGTGGCTCGCTCCGGCGATGTGCAGACCGCCTCGGGGTCATATCTACCGGGCGACCGGGTTTTGCTCTACACCCGCACCAGCTTGGCCGACCAAGCTCGTGTCCGCTCGTGGGCCGTGGCTCAGCTTGGGCCGTTTGCCGAGCGTCTGGCGAAGCTGTCGTCACGGGAAACGTTGACCTGGGTGATTGACTACGGGGCCGCCCCCGGTGCGCAGGAGGCGATTTCAGTACCCGTGGGCCGCGCCGCCGACCCGGCTTACTACCGCTATGTGAGCGCTGTGCCGGGGCTGCTTGTCACTAACGGTGCAGCGGCAGCGGCCCCGGCGGCCACTGCGGTACCTGACGCTAAAGCCACTACCGCGCCTGCTACCGGAGCTACTACCGCACCTGTCGCCAAAACCACCGTCGCGCCCGCTGCCGCAGGCACCGCCGCACCCGACGGGCAATCGCTCCTGTCCACCAGCTTCGACGAGAGCGGCGGTACCCCAAGCATCTGGCTGCCGCTCTCTGGCAGTTGGGGCATTGCCAACGGTATCTACAGCCAAAGCGACAACACCGGCTACGACTTCATCAGCATGATGAATGTGGATCCGCAGACGAACTACCGTTTTGCGGCGAAGGTGCGGCTGGGTGATGGGCAAATGGGCGGCGGATTCGTCTACAACGCGCCGAGTACGACCAGCCGCGCTGGTGCCCAGAACGTAGACTTCGACCAGAACGGCGGATTTCTGCGCTGGGGGCGCTACGACGATAAGGGAGCCTACGTCTACCAAGGTGGTCTCGCCGTTGCCAAGCCGATTAACGATGGACAGTGGCACGATCTCAGCCTCGTTACCCACGCCGGCTCCAGCGTGATCTCGCTTGATGGGACGGAGATCGCGACGATCACAAATGTGAGCCAAACGGGCCATGTTGGGCTGCTTACGTCAATGACAAAAGTGGACTTCGACAGCGTCCAGGTGATTATTCTGCCAGAGCTAGCGGGAACTGCTGCGCCGCCGGTAGCTGCCACTGCCGTACTCACGACGGCGACGATGTTCTCCGACAACTTCGCCGACGGCGATACAAAGGGATGGCAAGTGCTGAGTGGCACGTGGCAGAACATCCAGGGTACGTACCAGCAAACCGATCTGACTGGCTCCGACCTGGGCAGCGTAACGCCTCTCCAGAGCGGCACTTTCACGGCTACGGTACGGATCCAGCGGCTTGATGGAGACATCGGAGCGGGGCTCTACTTCAACATGGCCCAACGCGACAGCAAGAGCCGCAGCCAGATGATTAACTACACCCAGGGCGGCAAAGCACTCCAGTGGGGCCATTTTGATGATGGCGGCAATTTTGTTTTTGAGGGCAACGCCCCCGTACCCGACGGCAATGACGGCGCATGGCACACCTTCGGCATCAGCGTGGCAGACGGAAAGGCGACCTTCAGCCTCGATGGAAATGAGGTCGCCAAGGATGTGACACTCACCTACGTCAGTGGCTACGTGGGGCTGCTCGCCAGCCACAGTAAGGTTGCCTTCGACGATGTGCAGATTATGCCGCAATAGACAAGGTTTCAGGTTTCAGGTTTCAGGTTTCAGGTTTCAGGTTTCAGGTTTCAGGTCGAGCGCATCAGGATGCCACATTCTGGCCTGAACTGTAAAGTATCTGCGAACCTTGTCAGATAGAGCAAAAGTCGCCCTGACACCTGACACCTGACACCTGACACCTTGTCATAGGGACAACCCATCATGCGACTCCAACGTCTTCGACCGCTGCTCCCCGACGCCCTCGCCATCCTGGCGCTGGTCATCCTGCCGCTGCTCGTTTTTTGGCAGGTCTGGGCGACCAACTCGGCTGACCGGGTGATGTTCGGCGGCGACATTCTGATGGGTGCCTACCCGACGC
>CAIXLU010000474.1 GCA_903920315.1 uncultured Oscillochloris sp. | reverse complement strand
TCTGGTGGCCGAGGGCCAGCTTGACGAACTGGCCGCTGATGTGCGCCGCACCCTGGGCACCATTCTCTGGCTGACCATGCCGGCGATGGCGGGACTGCTGGCCCTGGGCTTTCCGGCGGCGCGGGCGCTCTTCGAGCGCGGCGAGTTTAATGCGCTCTCGCTGAATTACACCACCCTGGCTCTAGCGGGCTACGCGGCAGCCCTGCCCGCCTTCGCCGCCTCCGAGATCCTCATCCGCACCTTCTACGCCCTCCAGCGCACATGGACGCCGGTGATCGTGGGGATGCTCCAGGTGGCGCTGAACCTGAGCCTGGGGACGTGGCTGCTGGGCACGGGCGGTGACATTGGAGACCTCGCGCTCGCGTTTAGCGTGGCGAACAACCTGGAGGCGCTGCTGTTGCTGCTGCTGCTCGGCGCAGCCCTGCCCGGTCTCTGGCGTAACGCCGATCTCTGGCGCAGGGTTGCGATCTCTGCCCTGGGCTCGGCAGCACTATGGGGCGTACTGGAGTTCGCCCGCACCCTCAGCGCACCGCTACTGCCCGCCCTCGCAGTGGGCCACACCTATGTCTGGCGTACCGAACTGCTGCCCCTGCTGCTCTGGCTGGCGGTGGTAGCATCGCTGGGGGCCGGGTTCTACCTTCTGATCACGGGGATGCTGAGGCATGGTTCAATCCCGCGTAACAATTCAACGATCTGACGCAAAGCCGCAAAGCCGCAAAGTCGCAAGGAACGTGTGGTGCGGTTACATGTCTCAACTGTCACGCTGACATGCCCGATTCTAAACCTTGTCGAAGGCATATTTCAAAGCAGCTCGACAGTTTGATTACATGCACCGCGTCCTGTTGCGGTAAATCTGCAATCTAAAATCTGCAATCTGAAATATGCCTAGGAGACTCCCCGGCTCATCAGTCACGTATCAGCCACATATCAGCCACCGGCTCGTATCCCCTGGCGCTGGAGCAAGTAACATATGCTAAGATGTTCGTCCTTCCCAGTGTTGCGAGTTGTATTGTTGTCTCTTCTCGTGGGGTATGTGCAACACCACATACGCCCGTTCTCATATGAATGACTGGAGAGTTCTATGCTTTGGCTCAGCTTACTCGTCCTTATGCTGCTCGTCTCGGCCGCCCCTGGAATCTCGATCTATGTCGAGCATCGCAGCGGCGTAGCAAGAACCTCAGCAAACACGGTGGCCCCAACCAGCGGCGAGGTACTTCACGAACGGTAGATGTGCCAGATTGGAGCGCCAGCTATGGCAGATGTCATTATCGCTATCCTGCGGTACGGACTTGTCCTCATCGCATCCGTTGAGGCCATCCTGATCGGGAAGTCCCTGTTCACCCTGGCGGTGGAGAAGGCCCATCCGGCCACGCCCGTACCCAGCCAGGAGTGATCCCCTCGTGCGCTATCGGATATTGCATATCTCAGATGTCCATGTCGGCCCGCCCTTTCGCCCCGCAGTTGCCCACGCACTGATTGCCCAGGCCCACGAGATCAAGCCCGATCTGCTGGTAATCTCCGGCGACTTTGTGCAGCGTGCCGACTTCGCCGACCAGTGGCGGGCCGCACAAGAGCTATGCGCCGCCCTGCCCACCCCGCAGTTGGTGGTACCGGGCAACCACGATGTCCCGCTCTTTAACGCCCACCTGCGTCTGCTCAACCCGCTTGGTCGCTACCGCCGCCATATCAGCCGTAACCTCAACCCGATCTTCGAGGTTCCCGGTCTGGTTGTTGTTGGTGCATGCACGGCCCACGGGCTAACGGTGGATGGCGGCAGGCTCAGCCAGCGCCAGATCGCACGTCTGCGTGGGATTCTTGCCTGCTACGGCCCCGAGACCTGCAAGGTAGTGGTCTGGCATCACCCGGTGCTGACTCCGTTCGGCATCCAGCGCAACCGCACGATGAGCGGGGCCAACGCGGCGGTGGCGCTGCTGGACGAGTGTAATGTTGAACTGCTGCTCTGTGGCCACGTCCACGTTTCCTATGTGGGAAACACCCTCGACGTCGCCCACGATCTGCGCAACGGCACGATCATCTGCCAGAGCGGCACGAGTACATCAAGCCGTGGACATGGCCGCGAGCATGGCAAGAATTCCTGCAACCTGATCGAGATTGAGGATCGCGCCATCCATATCAGCCAGATGCTTTATACGGACGAGGCCGATAGGTTCATCACGATAGCCGAGCATATCTTTCCGCGTAGGGGATGAGATGTACTGGCACTCCCAGGCCGCCACTGTGCGTCGAGCGATGGCAGATGGCGGCGCGGTATCGCTTGCGGAGTTGCTGCTAATGCGCGATACGCAAGGGCACATGGCCCGGCATCTGGAGCCGCCGCCGGGGGCCACGCCCCGCCCCGCTGCGGCCCTGCTGCTGCTCTACCCGCAGGACGGCGAGCTATATGTGCCGCTGACGGTACGTACCGGCCACTTGCCCACCCACAAGGGCCAGGTTGCGCTTCCCGGCGGCTCGATTGACCCCGAGGACGATGGTCCGGCGTCCACGGCCCTGCGCGAGGCCGAGGAGGAGCTAGGAATCCCGCCCGCAAGCGTGGAGGTGCTGGGCACGCTGCGCAGTTTCTACATTCAGCCGAGTAACTTCATGCTCACCCCAGTGGTTGGGCTGAGCGCAACCGCCCCCGAGATGCTCCCGCACCCCGGCGAAGTTGAACTGGTCTTCAGCGTCCCCCTTCGCCAGTTACTCGACCCGGCCAGCATTGTCACCGAAGAGTGGGATTTGCACGGGATGCGCCTCCAGGTGCCCTTCTTCGCCCTGGCGGGCCAGAAAGTCTGGGGGGCCACGGCGGTTGCGCTGAGCGATCTCGTGGCCCGCGTCCGGCGGGTGGGGTGAGGGATGAAGGGTGAGGGATGAGGGATGAGGGATCGCCCCTACAATACCGCCGCCAATAATGTTTCGGGTTTTCCGCGATAGTCATCCCAGGGGATGGTTCCCGCCGCGATGCCGCCCAGGATGCGCCAGAGACCGGCGTTCACCGGGGCGGGGAGGGATTGGCGGGCGGACTCGGCGGCAATGGCCCCGTAGAGGAACTCGCCCTCGGAGCGTTGTCGGCCCGCCCGCAGATCGCGCAGCAGCGAGGGGTCTTTGCCGCCACGCCCGCCTGCCACCACCTTGCGCAGCAGCGGGAAGAGAATTGGCGTGGGGAGCCAAACCATCGCCCGTGCGAGCAGGGCCGCCGGGTAGCTCGGCAGATCTATGGGTTTCGCCCCGATCCGCCGCATGACGACCAGCGCCTCGCGGAAGGCCCGCCGCTCCATTTTTACCAGCTGGTTGTCGGCGTAGACTTCAGCCACCGACATGCCCAGGATGGCCGCGCTGGCGTTGCCCAGCATGTTCAACAGAGCCTTCGACCACTTCATCGAGCGGTAGTTCTCGAAAATCTGTGTCCGAAAGCCCGCCGTCGTCAGCGCGGTGGCCCAGGGCTCCAGCGCGGATGTCCGTTCGCAGGGGGCCAGTCCGATCCCGCCCTGCTTGGTGACGATGATCTCGCTGGGGTTGGCCAGATCAACCGAGGTGGTAATCGCCCCCGAGATGACATGCTTGCTGCCGAGCGCCTCGGCCAGAATCTCCTCGTTGCCGAT
>CAIXLU010000473.1 GCA_903920315.1 uncultured Oscillochloris sp. | reverse complement strand
GCCTGATCGTGTATGCACCGTCGTATGCAACGGTAGCGCGGTATGCTGCGGTGCTATGCGTGGTACTTCTGTTCTGTTGCGCATAACAGTGCGGTAGAGTGGTACTAATGCGTGGTGTGCAGATGGGAGGGCATTTCATATCAAATATGCAAGATGTGATTATTCTGACACGCGAGACATATCAAGGTGCAAGGTGCAATGTCTGATCGTTTTATCTCTTTCTAATGCGGTAAAATGACATTGCACCTGACATTGCACCTACATTGCACCTTGCACCTGACCTTGCACCTGACATTGCACCATCGCTGCATCCCCCAGCGCGATATTGAATAAAAAGCGTTCTACCCGCATGAAGTTGTCTCGCTGATGAACGATGGGCGAAACAGGTAGCAAAGCCGTTCCGCCGCATCTCCATGCGGCGGAAGCACTCACCGTGTCTGAGGTGACGGGGTGTACCCCTGTGTACCCAGGTGTACCACAAAGGTGTACCCCTGTTTTATGGCGTCCTAACGCCTAAAAGTTACACAGGGGTACACCGGGTACACCTATTTGGGAGCTACATGGAAAAAGGTGATCTGAATATTTTCTCCATATCAGTATGCAAGATGCGTCCATTCTGACATGCGAGAGCTTTAGGGTGTACCCGGTGTACCCCATATCTAGTTTACGGCATCACAAAGGGATAAATCTGTGGTACACCTTTGTGGTACACCTGGGTACACCCTGTACACCCTGTACACCCTACTCTCGCTACGTGTGAAATGCTATTCCGCATGGGGACGCGGCGGAAGCACTCACCGCGTCTGAGGTGACGGGAGGCGGGATGGATGAGATAGCCGTATCGCTCGCCTCATCGCACAGGCATCCGCGTCTGATTATCTCCAGGGGAAACGGGTTCGCGTCATCGGCGGGGGACGCGGATCTGTTTGGCGACGTGGGTAGCTTACCGACGCCGTTTGCGCCGATTGAGCTTTGGCGAAAGGGGGTAGCGCGATACCCCCTTTCGCGCCCGCTGAGAGGCCAGGGGGGAGGGGAACGGGTTCGCCCAGGGTGCGGGGTGACGTTGATCGCGACTGCGGAATTTCCGCAGTCAACCAGGGGAGGGGAGCAGGTTCGCCCAGGGTGCGGGGTGACTGGGGAAAATCCCCAGTCAGATTCAACTCCCACAGGGGGGGGGTAGCGCGATACCCCCCTCGCGCCCGCCGACTGGCCCCGCCAACCTCGCATATTGCGAGGTTGATTCTCGTTCACGACGGTTTGCCCAGGGTGCGCCCGCCGACCTGCCGATGGCTCGGAACGGGGGGAGCCTGGGGAAACGTTTCGCGAGGGTGCGCCCGCCGACCTGCCGCCGACCGGAACGGGAGGAGCCTGGGGAAACGTTTCGCGAGAGGTGCCGCCGACTGGCCCGCGCCGCACGCGGGGGAGCCTGGGGAAACGTTTCGCGAGGGTGGCCGCTGACGTGGCCCCCGCCCTGACGGGCGGGGGCCGCGCTGCCGCGTCTCGTCCCCCTGGTCGTGCCGCGTGCCACACGCCTCGCCCCGCCTCGTCATGCCCCGGCTTGGCGGGCGCTGGTCGCCGTGTCCCATGCCTGTGCATGGCTTGGCTTGGCGGGCGCTGGTCGCCTCGTCCCCCTGCCGTGTCGCCACCCCCGCGCTCGTGTCGCCCGCCTGCCCGTCACGGAATCTCGATGCGCCTCACGGATGATTCAGTGATTCCGCCGCAGCGCTGTCGTGTCGAGGGATGTGTCCGCAGCGTCGATGGAGGCCGCACGAGCCGGGGTGACAGATACCGACTGACGGGGTGAGACACGCTCTTCCTGGCCCGCCGGGGCAGGAAGAATGTCGCCGGGAACACCCGCGCCCGGACGGGCGGGACTGGCCCGCCGTAGGACACGCTCTGAGCCTGCTCTGAGCCTGCTGTGCGCCTGCTACGCGCCCGTCTGTGCGCCGAACAGTGTGCCGCTACGCGCCCGTCTGTGCGCCGAGCTACGCGCCTCGCGAGGCGTGTCCTGTGGGACGCGGGTGTGTGTGGCGTGCATGGATTCCGGCATCGTGATCACGCGGGCTTCGCTCCCGTCGGCGCGGACGGGGGGCGATGGGGCGACGACGACCGGGGTGGCGCACACCGACTGACGAGGTGAGGAACGCTCTTCCTGGCTCGCAGAGGCAGGAAGAATGTCGCCCGGAACTCCCGCGCCAGGACAGGCCAAACCGGAGCGCCGTATTGCACCATACAGGCACCATACAGGCACCATACAGGCACCATACGGACACGTTAGTGGACAGCTTTGTGGACACCATACGGACACCATCGTTTCCTGGTGATCGGGGAGCATCATGACGTTTTAGGGCGGTGTTCCTTCGCCCCGGCCACGGTGGAGTGCTACCGGGTCGCAGCAACAACCCGACACCGTTGTCGGGTTGTTAGGTAACACGCCCTTGACGTTTAGGTAACACGGTGCTATCGTGTCTTTTAGGTAACAATCTGTTACCTAAACAGGAGGGAACTATGGCGATTACGCTTGCAGCGCTTATTGACGTGCTTGCCTACGAGCGTCAACCCATTCGGCATATTTGGCAGGCACTTGGATGCCAGCGCCGCGAACTGGCGGCGCTGCTCACGCAGCATTGTGACCAGTTGCACCGTGTTGGGATACGATTGCATGGCGCAACCAAAGAGGAGCGCAGCGGCGGTACAACGCGGTACATCGAGGTTCGGGGTGTGTCCTATGCCGCCATTAGTCGCACGGTTCCTGTTGAGTTTTCTGGCGTGGTGATGCCGGTACTCCCAGAGGGTTTTGCCGGGTACATCTTGGCGCGTATCGTGCGCGGGACAGCGGATGTCGCCGAACTGGTGGCGATTCGCGATGGTGTGCAGTCGCTCATTGACCAGGCCGCATCTGGTGAAATTCACCAGAGAGACGAGCGCCCCGCGCCGCATCTTACCTACCGATTAGAGAAGATCGGCAAGAGCAAGAGTGGCCCCTACTGGTACGCCTATTGGCGCGAGGATGGCAAACTACGTAAGAAGTACATCGGGAAGGAGCGCCATGATGAGTCCCCCTCGCCTGACCCCTGATCATCGGTGAGGTCTCCATGATTCCGCCGCACGCGCCCCGCTCGGCGGGCGGCACCTGCGCCAGCGGGCGGGCCTGGGCCTCGTTGGTGGGAAGAATGACACCAATTGGTGTCAAATTCTCAAGCACACCGGCAGCCTCAATAAGGCGATCTGCTTGCCGCCGAACCATCCCCAGACTTTCGCCCACGTCACAGGTGACACGGTTGACACTGCGCCGCGCACGGGGCGTTTTGTAGCGCCCGGAAGCTACATGCGGGCTGCTGCGGCATCATGCCAGCCCTGCGCCGCGCACGGGGCGTTTTGTAGCGCCCGGAAGCTACATGCGGGCTGCTGCGGCATCGTGCCAGCCCTGCGATGCGTGCGTGTTATGATCATCGCCCACCATCGTCAACTTACCGCAGGGGCTAAAGCCCCACGGCTTGTGCCTCACTTCCGATGCCGAAGCGTCGGAACGGACACGATTGGCTGGTTGACAGGCAGCCCGCCGACAGGAGCTTTACCCCCATCGGCATGGTACTTGGCCGCAATATTCCGCGCCGCGTTGAGGTCTGCATGCAACTCGAAGCCACACACCCGACACACGAACCGGCCACGGGAACGGCGGTTGTTGCGGGCCTGATGCCCACAGCAGCTACAAGTCTGCGAGGTATGCCGGGGATCGACCCCGGCCACCGTACAACCCCGTCCCTCGGCTTTGTACGCCACGAATGCTTTAATCTGCGCGAACGACCAGCTATGGACACGGCGGCTGGTTCCCGTCTGCTTGCGGATCTTCGACCGCTTACGGATGTCGGTCAGGTTCTCCCGCACAATCGTTGCGCCGGGGGATGCCGACTCGACAATCTGCTTGGAGAGGACGTGATCGCAATCACGCCGAAAGCGGGCCTGCTTTCCCTTCACCTTCCGCAGATGTCGCTTGGCGATCTTACTGCCCTTGCGCTGAAGCTGGCGTTTGAGATAGAACAACCGCCCCTCAATGGCCTTCCACGCGGGCTTACCCAGGAAGCGATTGTTGCTCGTCACGGCGGGTTGCGCGATGCCCAGGTCTACCCCGACCACCTCGTCAGTCGGCTCCACGTCGGGCGCAGGCACGGTCACGACCACATGCAGCCACCAGACACCGTTGCGGTTGATCAGGTCGGCGGTATCGACCGGATAGCCCGCGTAGTGGGCGTTGTAGTTCGGCACGGTAAAGCGGATGGTCTGCCGCGCCCCGACCAGCGACAGACGCACGGTCTGACTCTCCCAATCAACCCGGTAGGTATGCACGTTGTAGCGCGGCGGGCAGGCATCCGACTGCGGCATACTGACCGTGCGCTCCTGTTCTTGCAAGGCGAACGCGCTCCGCAACGACTCAGAGGCTTTGGCACGGGCGGTATTGATCAGGTTGCTGTTCAGGGTCGGCAAGCTCTCCCGTACCGGGTAGTAGGCCAGATAATGCAGCTTAGTCGCATTGCCGACCTTCGCGTCCCATCCCAGGCGCACGAACTGATTAAAGGCAGCCGTGAACAGGCGGCTCGTTTCGGCCAGAGCTGCCGCTTGGGTAGGAGATGGGGTCAATCGGATGCGTATTGTTCGCTGCATAAGTGCATTATAACATACAATCATAGTTTTCGCCATAGTAGACCATTTGTTTGCGGCGCACGTATCCGAGGTGCGAGTCCTCCATACGCCGCGCCCGCGTTTCCTCTGCCGGGGTTAAAACCCCGCAGCTACCACGCGGGTTCGGACGGTGTGGTGGTGAGGCACCACCCGACAACGTTGTCGGGTGGTGCGGGCTTCCCCACCGCCATCAGTGCCGGATGTAGGGTTGACGCCCGCGTCCTGCCATGCGAGACTAGTTGTGCGTACAAGCCTTGTGAGAAAGCACAATTCTATGAAACGCCTCCCCTCCCATGCCGAACGTGCCGAACGTTCCCGCCAGCGCACGCAACGACGGGCCGAGCAGCTTGACCACGCCGACGCGCTGCGGGCCGAGATTGCTCAGGCTGGACGCGACCTCGCGCTCGCGGCGTGTGGCCCCGGCAGCGAGCCGAGGCGCGAGCGAGCGGCGGCGCAGCTTGCCCGGTTGGCGGCGGCGCGGGCGGCGGCGCAGCTTGCCCGGTTGCTGGTTGAGGGGGATGACCTGGATCGTAGTGCCGAGGTCGCCGCGCAGCTTCAGGCCGCGCTTGGCCGCTGGCGACGGGCGAGCGAGGGCTGGTGGGAGGCGCGGATCGTGTGGCGACCACGGGTGCAGATCACCGTGGACACCGCGACGGGCCAGATGACGGTTGCGGTGGTGATATGGCCCTTCGGCCCCTACTACTACCGTCACTGGCGGTCAGAGGGGACACAGCAGACCGCGTACTTCGGGCGCAAGCGGCCCGAGGGCTTCCCTGACGACGATGACGTGGCCGAGGTGCCGGTCGCCCGCCCGGTGGTGCCGGTGTCGGCCCTGGGGCGCGAGGCGCTGGCGCTGGTGAACCGGCTCCATGCGGCCTACCACGCGGCGGAGGGCAGCCAGGAGCGACGCCCGCGCCTTCACCGGCGGCTGCGGAGGGCGGGCCGTCGGGTGGAGCGCCGCCTGCGTGCGGAGAGTTCATTGAGCGTACCGGACGAAGCGACACACACAACGCGCCGGGATACGCCGCCGGTGGCGGTGCCGCCGCTGGGGGTTTCCCATGACGAGTTGAGCGTACCGGACGAAGCAACACACACAACGCGCCGGGATACGCCAGTGATGGCCGTGCTGCTGCCGGGTGATTCGAGCGAGGAGTTGAGCGTACCGGACGAAGCGACACACACAACCTGTCTGGATGCGCCGCCGGTGGCGGTCGCGCTGTCGTCGCCCCCGATCATCCGCCTGTCCGAACTGGCCGAGGATCTGGATCGGCGCACGCAACTGGGGCAGAAGGCCGCTCAGGAGGCGCACAGCGACATCGTAGCGGCCCTGGCCGTGTTGCGGTCGCTGGTGACGCACCGAGCGGCGCTAGAGGTCGTACAGCGCCGTCAGGGGGCGGGTCTGCCGGTGGATCGGCCCGAGGACGATCCGCAGTTGGCCGAGGTGATCGCCCTGGTGCCGCGCTATCCCGCATCCGTGGCGCTCTCTGAGCGTGCGGATGCGCAGCTCGCTCAGGTGCGTGGCGCGGTGCGTGGCCGCGCCCTGGGTGCGTGGCGGGATCTGGTGGCCGAACTGCGGCGCGAGCTGCGAATGGTCGCGGCCCAGGTTGACGATCTGGCGGGGCGCAGCGATGCGGCGGGCGTGCCGGTGCATGCGTGGATCGCCGCTGCGGAGGCGTTGGCGGGTAGGAGTGAGGAGATGCCGGATGTTTCAATATTTAGAGATTCATGAGGCTCCGTGCGATTCAGAGAGCGCACGGAGCCTGATAGGAGACACCTTGGCTGTTGTGCTAGTACATAAACAATCGAAACCGATAAGACTCTATCTTTTGACGCAAAAAAGTGACCCTCTGTTGTGTGTGGATATTGATGAGCGTGAGCGTTTGTGTGCGTTGCAGGCTGGTCGCGCCTACGCTCCCGT
>CAIXLU010000472.1 GCA_903920315.1 uncultured Oscillochloris sp. | reverse complement strand
TGGAAGTTTTTAATCGTCCCATCGCGAACACCATGTCACCCTGAGCGAAGCGAAGGGTCTTGCAGGAAGCCGGGAAAGATGCTTCGCTGCGCTCAGCATGACATGTGACGCCGGGATACTTAAAAATTTCCGCTTCCCTAAAGTATCTGCGAACCTTGTCCAAGTAGCTGAATCTGCCGCAACAAGCGGTACACCTGAAACCTGATATCTGAAACCAAGGTGTGTTTCAGCCCAACTCGACAGTTCGATTACATGTACCGCTGCAATCTAAAATCTGCAATCTGCAATCTAAAATCTGAAACCTCGGAGTACACCCCTATTATGGCTGTGACGACCACGACGCCCGGAGTTCGGATTGACTACGCCGCCACCCTTGATCATCGTAGCAAGATGCTCATCCTAGTTGGTGTGCTGCTGAGTCTGTTCCTCTCTTCCCTCGACCAAACTATCGTCTCGACCGCCCTCCCCCGTATCGTCTCCGACCTCCAGGGCATCGAACTGCTGGCCTGGGTTTCAACCAGTTACCTGCTGGCATCCACGGCCATGGTGCCAATCTACGGCAAGCTCTCCGACATCTACGGTCGTAAGATAATTCTGCTCTTCGGCATCACCATCTTCCTGATCGGCTCGGTACTCTGCGGCCTCTCCAGTTCTATGATCCAGCTCGTGATCTATCGCGGTGTTCAGGGCTTTGGCGCAGCGGCCCTCACCTCCACCGCCTTCGCCATTCCCGCCGACATCTTCGCGCCCGCCGAGCGCGCCCGCTATATGGGCATCTTCGGCGCGGTCTTCGGTGTCTCCAGCGTGATTGGCCCGTTCATCGGCGGCATCCTCACCGACGCAATTAGCTGGCACTGGGTCTTCTTTGTGAACCTGCCGGTGGGACTGGTGGCCCTGGCCTTTATCTTTACCAAGCTGCCCAAGCTGCACAGCGGCGTCCATAGCAAGATTGACTACGCCGGGGCGGTTACGCTGCTGATTGCCGTGGTGCCACTGCTGCTCTCCCTCACTCTCGACAAGACCGTGCATGGCTGGGGTTCGCCGCTCATCCTGGGCATGCTCGCCCTCAGCGCGGTTGGGCTTGTCCTCTTTTTGTTCATCGAGATGCGGGCCTCGGCACCGATCCTGCCGCTGCACCTCTTCCGCAACCGCACCTTCGCCCTCACCTCGATGATCAGCGTGGTGATCGGCATCACCCTCTTCGCAGCGATTTTCTTCCTGTCCATCTACATGGTGAACGTTCTCGGCGTAAGCGCCACCGAGGCCGGTACCACCCTCATTCCGTTGATGCTGAGTCTCGTCACCAGTTCGGTCATCTCGTCACATATCGTCCAGAGTACAGGTCGCTACAAGCCGATCATCATCGCCGGCATGATCCTCATTGTCGGCTCGCTCTGGTGGCTAACCACCATCGCCGTTGACACCTCGCCCTGGATGGTGCGCCTGCGCATGATCACTCTGGGTCTGGGGCTTGGCCCAGCCATGCCCATGCTCAATCTGGCGATGCAGAACGCGGTGCCCCGCGAGGATATTGGCGCGGCCACCGCGAGTCGCCAGTTTTTCCAGCAGATTGGCCAGGTGATCGGCTCCGCAGTTTTTGGCGCAGTTCTCACCGGCTCACTCACAGCGGCGCTGACCGCAAACCTCGCGCCGATCCAGGCGCAGTTGCCCCCGGCTATGGCTGCTCAACTCGACCCGGCGGCCCTGCGCAACGGCGGTAGCGCTGGTGGCGAAGGCGCACATGGGGCTGTCGCCGACCCCGCCACCCGCATCGAGCAGTCCATCACCGAACGCTTTAACCTCCAGCGCGACCTGCTCACCCGCGCCCTGCGCGCCGCCGATCCCGCCGCAATCCACACTCTCGTCGCCGACCCGCAGACCCCGGCGCAACTCAAGGAATTGCTGGCATCAGTCGGCACGCTGCCCGCCGCCGCCCGCGAGCAGGCGCTCACACAGGCACTCGCGAGCCTCGATAACGCTCAGGCCACGGCACTTGCGCAGGGCAAAGAGCTTGGCGCACAAATCAGCCATGCGGTCAAGATCTCCTTCACCGACAGCATCACAGCGATCTACCGCTACGCGATTGTGCTGGCCCTGATCGCCCTGGCCCTGGCCAGTTTCCTGCCCGAGATCCCGCTACGCACGTCGTACCACCACGAAACACCCGTGATGATGGAGTAGCGCGGGCATGGCGATGGACATGACAGCCACCTACTGGGTAATCACCCAGCTTTTCCACTCAGCCTCAAGCTGATCGAGCGGTTTGCCATAGATTCCCTGGTAATCGGCGGAGCCGGGTTCGGAGTCGCCACTAACGTAGAGGGCGTCAAATCGTTCGCGGCCATAAACCTTGATCAGGAACTCGACAAAGCTGCCCCACTCGTAGTAGAGCGTGTTCATGTCGCCCACGGGACGACCGACATAGCTGGAGGCGAGGGGCAGCGTGTTGCCTGCGGCCACCCACGAGCGCACGAAAGCGGCGAAGTTGGGCTGGCCGCTGAGCCAGTAGTCGCCGGCTCCCCAGGTAGCCACCCCCTCCAGCAAAATCAGGTCGGCTTGAAGGTGCTGGTTGCCATAGCGATCTTGGGCCAACTGATGCACAAACTCGTGGGCCAGGATGTTCACCGCCCGCACGCGGGGCAAATCGGGACACGTGTAGACTTGTACCGTGCGCTCGGTGGTGTAGGCGAGGCCGTGGATGCCGCAGCCCGATTCCATGTCCAGAGAGGCGGTGATCCGCCCAGTCGGCCCGCTGCCGAAGCGCTGGCTAACGTAGGCCAGGGCATGTCTAAGGTCGGTGGCCAGGGCGTCCTTCTCGTTCGCCGGGAAGAGGCCATCGGCGCTGATAATGTCCAATGCATTGTCGGCAATGGGCTCGCCTGAGAGAGGCGGTGGCGTAGAAAGGGCGCGAATCGCCGGAGGAGAGATGATCTGCGCAGGAGCCGACGGGACGTGCAGCCAGACCATCAGGATCAGCAGCACGGCCAGCAGGATCGGCCCGATGGCGGTGCGTGAGATGTACGGAAACGGAGGAATCATCTAGTTTCCACGCTATAGCCAGCGGTCTCACTGGTATGCAGGGTTGTCGCCAGTACCATCAGCACGCCGCGCTCGCCGGCGGCCAGATGGGCTGTCGCCCGTCCATCATCGCCCACCGTTAGCGGCTCTACCCGTACCTTCCCGTTAGTCGCCGTGATCACCAAACGCAGATCCCAGCGCTGGGAGAGATCGCCGTCCACACGCACAAACCCCGCCGCCTGCCAATCACCTGTCCCGCTCTCCACATCGTCGCGGAAACCACGTTCCGGGATGGCAATGTTATCAATCAGCATACCAGGATCGCTCAGGCCCTGGTCGTTGATCTGCCAGAAGCGTAGCAGCACCTGGCTGCCCGCGTAGTCGCTCAGATCCATCCGCTCACTCACCCAGCGCCCGCGCTGCCCGCTATCCTGGTTGCTGTCGGGTACGCCACTCACTCCGGTGATGCCATTGCCATAGTTTACACCCTGCGGGTCGTCGGTGGTGGTCAGGCTGCCGGGAAGACTCACCCAGGTCTTGCCGCCGTCGGTTGAAACCGTGACGAAGGCGTAGTCGTAGACACGCTCCATTTCGTACCACGTATCGAAGCTCAGGCTGGCTGCCTTCAATCCACGCAGATCAACGGCGCGGGTAAGGGTAGCTAGGCTGTTATCGCTACGACCGCTCCACCAGGCGTAGCGGCCACGCGGCAACTCGGCAGCCAGGCGCACGTGGGTGTCGCCGCGAAACTCCAGGCTGGTGGTGCCTTCGGGCAGTGCCAGGTAATCGGGGGAAAATGGCACAGCGGTACCGTTGATCTGGCCCGAGGGAAAAATAGCCGATAGCCGATAGCCGATAGCCGATAGTTGGGCGTCAGCGGCTATGTTCATCGGGTGTTGTGCGCCTCGCGCATGGACATTTGGGGTGATTGCCTTCGGCACAACCTTCATCGGCAGCAGGCTGGGCAGCTTCGTGCCGGTATTATACGTGTAGCGCCCATCACCCACAGCGGGGTCATCAACCAGGTTGGCCACCGACCAGTCGGCAACAAGCTGGCCAAAGCTGGCACTATCGGGGCGGGATTGACTGGCCAGAGCGACGAAGGCCGCCACATTATCACCAGCACTGGCGCGGATCAGCGTGCGCAGTTGCGCATCCCCCGCGTACTGGGCGTAGAGGTAGCGCAGGAAGAGATGCGCCGCGCCGTAGTGCTTCGCCATTTCTCCCGGCGCGCCGCCCCAGCTATTTAACTGCGTATCAAGGGTGTACAGGTAGCCGGTGATAAATCCGTCATCCACATAGCCGTTCAGATCCTCGGACAATTGCGAACACCCCTCATTGAACCAGAGCGCCGAACCCGACTGCTGGTTCTCGTGGATCATGTGCTGAAACTCGTGGGACAGCACCTGGAGGTAGCGGTTGTCGCCGAAGACGAGTCTATCGGCATTCATAAAGAACATATCGCGCTCGTTGCTAAAGCGGTTCACCTTGGTGGGCAACGAGTCTTGTGATGAATAATAGCCGAGCAGGTTACCGTTGGGATCGTGGGCATTGAGGATACTGAGCCGGTTATCGCCATCAACGCCGGGCTGCACCTCAGCGCCAAAAATCGCACGGGTGCGCGGGTAGATCTCCTGCTCAAAGATCGTGGCGGCGCGCTCAAGGTCGGCCTGCCGGTACACGAGATCCTGCTCGACATACATCAGCACCACTGGGCCAATGTAGCGCAGTACGGCATTGACGTTGTACTGGCGGTCGGTGTCGAAATCAACAACCGAGAAACTGCGCACGTCGCCAACCTGCGCATCCAGTGGCGTGGTGCGGGCCACACTCGGGCATGCGCCAGGGTCAGAGCGACAGGTGCCAAGCTCGCGGGCCAGCGCCACCTGATCGCGCATCAGCCGTGGCGATGACTCAATCACGGCAAGATCGGCGTCACCCAAGGCGCTGGTGACAGATGGCGTGGCCGTAGGCGTATGCGTCGGGGGCGCGGGCGTTGCGCTACGTGTCGGGGCAACCTGTGTCGGCGCAACAATACGTGTCGCCACAGGGGAAGGCGGCGGATTGGCGACAGCGGGGGCGCATGCAGCAAGCAACAGCGCAAGCGGCAGCAGAAGGGCGGCGCACTTATTCATGCACCTATTGTACCGTGTTAGGCATGTTTCGGACTCGGGCATTTCAGCGTGACAGTTGAAACATGTAACCGCACCACAATGTTCCTTACGGCTTTGCGGCTTTGCGGCTTTGCGTCAGATCGCTGAACTGTCACGCTGGATTGAACCATGCCTCACGTCTGATTCCGCTTCGTGCGCGGCTGCCACTCGCTCAGCAGGACGCGGGCCTGATCATTGCTCAGGTCACTGCTGGATACGCCGAATCGCTCGGTCGTCTCGGCGTCCAGATCAAGGGCGCGGGTCTGGGCGATGTGGGCCAGGGCGTGGAGTTGCTTTTCGCTGGCGGGCTGGGCCGGGCCGGATGACGTCTCGGCGACGGCCCGAGAACGGCCTTGGTCGGCGCTATAGCGCATGCGCTCCTCAGCAACCTTCTTCAAGCTGTTGATAAAGCCCGACGCCTGGCCTTTGGTCATCGTCACCAGATCAACGCTGTGATCTCCGGCGTAGCTGGCCAGTTGCTCGTTCGTCCAGCTCAGATCCTCCTGGATCACGGCGATATAGTTGCGCTGCTTGTCGCTCGCCGGAGCGTCCGGGTCGCGCACCGTGATCGGCGTCGTATAGCCCTGGGTCTCCCGCACCGTGGCGATCTGCTGGGCCACAGACTCGCGCTGGGCCTCGTAGATCCTCCAGCCAAGATCAATAGCCTGCTGTACATCCTCGTCGCTGGCATCCAGCGGCAGCGAAATCGTCTCCTCAAGGGTGATGAAGTCCTCGCCAAGGCGGACGGCAGCGCGAAAGGTGCGGGTGATGCTGCGCTCGTTTGGGGTTGGGGAAGCCATTTTCTTCACCTTCCTGTATCTGGGGTGTCAAAGATGCTCTCTGTTAGTATAGCACATTAGTTTCTTTTGCGCAAGACACCAAAGCCGTCACAATCTCAACTTCCTCCAGTTTCACCCCCAAGGTTCTGCCGTCGGGGCTGGCTTTATCATAGTCACGCGGGGTAAAAGTGGAACTGCGCAGCCCGACAACCACATGCGTGTTGGGGGGCCGGACAGGCAGCGCCAGAACATACACACCGCTATCCGCGCTGATCAGGATGGTTCCCGCATCGCGTCCATCAAGCGTGACGCTCAGCTCCGTCGCACTGCCATCCGGTCGCCCAGATGCCGCGTGCAGGCGCACGGTTGTCGCACCGGGCGGCAGAGTTAGTCGCACCTCGGCGTCCCCCGTCGTCCAGCGAAAGCCACCCTCGCCCGCCCGCAGGCTATGGAACCCCCGGATAAACCCCAGGTCAAGACCATCGCCCAGCGCCAGCCCGGTCGGCGGATCGCTCGCAAATCGCGTCCAAGCCCACGATTGAAGATCCTCACGCGAGCTGGTCTCATAGGCCAGATCGGCGCGAGCGGAGTCAAGATGTCCCTGGCGGCGCAACAGATCGCCGCGCAGCAGGTGGGCATAAGGGTGCGCAGGCAGCGCCCGCACAGCGGCATCAAGCTGGCTCGCGGCAGCAACCTGATCTCCAGCCAGCAGATCGGTGCGGGCCAGAGCCACCCGCGCCAGAGCCGAACTATCGTCCCGTGCCAGTGCCGCCAGTGCCGCCTGCCGCGCCGTCGCCGGGTCGTGTTGATTCAGGGCCGCCTCAGCGCGTCCCAGATCCCAATGCTTCCAGCCCAACCGCCACGCCAAGGCCGGGTAGTTCATGTGCAGCAGGGTAAGGGTGATGCAGACAACTGGCACGATAGCCGATAGCCGATAGCCGATAGCCGATAGCCGGACACCAGCAGCTCTTTTCATCGGGTGTTGTGCGCGAATCGCATGGCTGTCTGGCACAATTGCCGCGAGAACTCGACCCCTGACCCCTGACCCCTGACCCCTGACCCCTGACCCCTGACCCCTGACCCCTGACCCCACCCCGGCCAACACCAGCCCCGCATACGGCAGCAGGGCCGGGTAGAGCGGCAGGCGGTAGCGCAACTCCACATGGAAAATCAGCGTCGTCAGAGCCACATACAGCGCCCAGGGTAGGAGTAGCCAGGGGGCAGGGGGCAGGGGGCAGGGGGCAGGGGGCAGGGGGCAGGTGACACGCGATAGGGAAGTATCATGTTGGTTTGTATTTTCATCCCCGCGTTCAGTATTTGCGACCCCCGACCCCCGACCCCCGACCCCCGACCCCCGCGCCAGCCCAACCCCCCCGGCCAGCAGCATCAGCAGCCAAATCCCGTCGCCGAGCAGCAGCCGGGCCGCAACCTCAGGTTGCGACACCCAGATCGCTGGGCGGGCCAGCAGATCATCGCTAAACTCCAGGGCGAAGAGTTTCTTCAGCTCGCCCCACGCCTTCGCCGCAAAGCGGGCCGGGTCCGCCGAGATCACCGCAAGTCCCTGCTGCGTCGCCAGACGCTGGCGGGCCAGCCGATCATCGCCGAGAGCGTAGAGTTGGGCCTTCACCGATTCACGCCCAGCCGGGTCGTTATCCAACCAAAGATTCTCCGCACCCGTGGTGTCAATCAGAATCAGCCCGCCGTAGGTTGTATAGTTGCGCACTGTCCAGGGCAGAACGATCAGCAGAGTTGCCAGCACATAAACGACAGCCAGCCCCCACCCGTGACGTAGGGGCGCATCGCGATGCGCCCACCTCCGCACCAGACGTAGGGGCGCATCGCGATGCGCCCACCTCCGCACCAGACGTAGGGGCGCATCGCGATG
>CAIXLU010000471.1 GCA_903920315.1 uncultured Oscillochloris sp. | reverse complement strand
CGTGGCCCCTGGCCCTCGTCCCGTCGCGGGTAGCCACCGCTGCCACCAGAACGTGGCCCCTGGCCCTCGTCCCGTCGCGGGTAGCCACCGCTGCCACCAGAACGTGGCCCCTGGCCCTCGTCCCGTCGCGGGTAGCCACCGCTGCCACCGGAACGTGGCCCCTGGCCCTCGTCCCGTCGCGGGTAGCCACCGCTGCCACCGGAACGTGGCCCCTGGCCCTCGTCCCGTCGCGGGTAGCCGCCACCTGTCCCCGAACCCTCTTCGCGCCGCTGACCGTAAACACCACCGGTACGCGACCGCTGACCTTCATCACGGCCCTGGCCGTAGCCGCCACTGCCACCGGAACGTGGCCCCTGGCCCTCGTCCCGTCGCGGGTAGCCGCCACTGCCACCGGAACGTGGCCCCTGGCCCTCGTCCCGTCGCGGGTAGCCGCCGCCTGTCCCCGGACCCTCTTCGCGCCGCTGACCGTAAACACCACCGGTACGCGACCGCTGGCCTTCATCACGGCCCTGGCCGTAGCCGCCACTGCCGCCAGAACGTGGCCCCTGGCCCTCGTCCCGTCGCGGGTAGCCACCGCTGCCGCCGGACCGTGGTCCCTGACCCTCATCCCGTCGCGGATAGCCGCCGCCTGTCCCCGGACCCTCTTCGCGCCGCTGACCGTAAACACCACCGGTACGCGACCGCTGGCCCTCATCACGGCCCTGGCCGTAGCCACCGCTGCCGCCGGAACGTGGCCCCTGGCCCTCATCCCGTCGCGGAGCGTAGCCGCCGCTTCGGGGACGATCCGCACGATCATCATCACGGCGATCATCGGGACGCGAGGGACGGTCCGCTCGATCATCGGGACGCGAGGGACGGTCCGCTCGATCATCGGGACGCGAGGGACGGTCCGCTCGATCATCGGGACGCGAGGGGCGGTCCGCTCGATCATCGGGGCGCGAGGGGCGGGCTGCACGATCATCATCACGGCGATCATCAGCGCGTGCTGGACGGGCCGGACGACTCGACGCTGAAGAAGACGCGGGCGGCGCAGCATCACGCGGGCGAGTTGCAACATGCGCCTGGAGCGCAGCAATCTCCTCCGAGGTGAGCGGACGCCACTGGCGCAGAGGCAGATCGCCGAGGAGCAGATCGCCCTCGCGGACGCGGATCAGCCGCTTGACCTCATAGCCAAGCAGGTGAGCGACATCACGGATCTGACGCTTACGGCCCTCACGCAGCACAATCCGAAACCACGGTCCCTCGTCTGTCGTCTCAAGCAGATCAACCCAGGCCGGGGATGTCGGCTCACCACTCAGAAGCACACCCTCACGCCACTGGCGCATTGCCTCCGGGTCGAGCGGCTTATCGAGGAGGGCGCGATATTCCTTCTCCACCTCGTAGCGCGGGTGGGTGAGCTGATGGGTCATCTCGCCATCATCGGTGAGGAGCAGCAGTCCCTCACTATCAACATCAAGTCGGCCCACGGGGTAGACGCGGGCGGGAACATCCACGAGATCGATGACCGTCGGGCGACCCTGGGGGTCATCAACCGTCGAGACAACGCCGACCGGCTTATGGAGCACCAGATAGGTGCGAGACGTCGGCTTACGGACAGGTTGACCATCAACCTCAACCACGTCGTCATTGAGATCCACCCGAGTACCGGGCTCTTGAATCACACGGCCATTCACCGTCACACGACCGGCAGCAATCATGCCTTCACAGTCGCGACGAGACGCGATACCCGCGCTAGCGAGTACCTTCTGCAAGCGTTCAGCAGTCAAAACAACACCTTCCTTGGCCCATAGTGGGGCGGGACATTGGCAAGACCACGTGCGACCGCGCCGGCTCTCGCCAGTGCGCAGTGGTCAAGCAGATAGGGAATCTCGTGCGGATGACATGGTCGAGGGTAACCCAAGGCAGCGGGCCGGCACGAGCGGGCAATCCGCAGTATACCACAGATCTCGTACCGACTTTGCCTCCTCACCCTCCCCCATCGGGCATATTTTTATCCAGAACGTTTGTACGGTCGTAGAAGGTACTGCCATAGGGGGAGGGGTTCGTGGATGGCTGGGCCAAGACGACGACGAAAGGACCACGGCGATGGGCACACATGCCACCTGGGCGGAGGAAGAGTTTGGGGGCGCAGAGCTGGGTGACGTGCGCCGCACGGCGTGTCTAGGGATTCACCCGCTTGAGCGTCCTTGGATTCACGACCGATATGCGAACGAATTTGTCTTAATCGGTGGTATGGTATGCTTAAACCATGCGAAAGAGCTTCACATACCGAATCTACCTCGTCACAGGAATATCTCAATGACCAAGCACCTGATCCTCACTATCCCAGCCAGCGATAAGGGTTTGCGCCGCGAGATTGAGCAGGGTGTCGAGGAGTACGCCGATGTCAGCCAGAGCTCATCCTACACCGACCCAGAGACGGTCAAGCTGGTGCTGGACATTGTGAAGACCGGCATCGAGATTGCGGGCGGCGTCGCCGGTATCTTGACCTTTCTGCGTTCATTGCAGCAAAAGCAGGCCGAGGCGGGCAGCACCATCAACATCACTATCGCGGTTCCCGGCAGCCCGCCCGTAGCCGTCAAGGATGCCGACGAGGCGTTGCTTGCCCACTTGCTGTTGAATGCCTGATTCGCAAAAACAAGCTAACGCAAAGCCGCAAAGCCGCAAAGGAAAACAAACTTTTGCACCTTTGCATCTTCGCGCCTTTGCGTTAGCAAAAGCACGCTCACGCAAAGGAAAACAAACTTTTGCACCTTTGCATCTTCGCGCCTTTGCGTGAGCAAAAGCACGCTCACGCAAAGGAAAACAAACTTTTGCACCTTTGCATCTTCGCGCCTTTGCGTGAGCAAAAGCACACTCGCACCACCTGAGGTTCATTTAATGCCTACGCCCCTCACCTTGCGCCTCACCCAAACCGCCAGCCAGGATAACCGCCACACCATTGAGCTAGAGTGGCTCGAAGGGAGCGCACGTCAGACCGCCAGTGCTACCGTTGAGTTGGCAGTGAGCGAACAGGATCAGCGCGACCTCGCGTGGTATGTCGAGGAGTACGCCGAATACCCGTTTGAGCCGCATCCGCAGCGCGCCGCCCGCATTGAGGAACGCTTGCACGACGTAGGCGTTGAGCTGTTCAATAAACTCTTCGCGGCCAACAATCCTACGCGGCGCATGTGGTTTGAGGCGGCCCGCCGTCTGAGCGATGTGCGCGTTGAGATTGTCACCGATGCCGAGGGCGCAACTGCCCTGCCCTGGGAGTTACTGCGCGACCCGGACACGGATACGGTGTTGGCGCTCCATGCGCAGGCATTTGTGCGCGCCGCGCCCGAGGTGCCGCGCCCGCCATTGGCGTTGGAGCCGCAGGCGGTCATTCGCATCCTGCTGGTGATTTGTCGGCCTTCTGGTGGCGACGATGTGCCCTTCCGCTCCGTCGCCAGTCGCCTGCTCAAGAGCCTGAGCGCCGAGGCCCGCGCCGTTTTCCAGCTTGAGGTGTTGCGCCCGCCTACCTTTGCCCAGCTTGCGAAGGTGCTGAGCGATGCCAAGTCCGCCGGGAAACCGTATCACGTCGTTCACTTCGATGGTCACGGCGTCTATGGTTCGCCCGATATGCTGCCGGTGGACATGAGCAAGCTCACGTATCGGGTTGCGGGGCCGCAGGGCTTCCTGCTCTTTGAGAGCGACACGACGACCAACCGGCGCGAGTTGGTGCATGGCACCCGTTTGGGCGAACTGCTGGTGCAAACCAACGTCCCGCTGCTGGTGCTGAACGCCTGTCGCTCGGCCCACGCCGCCCCGGCTGAAGCGGATGACGTGCAGCCTGACGCCGATGACGCCGCGCCCGCCGTGGACGAGGACGACCCCAACGCGAAGGTGCGCGCCTTCGGTTCGTTGGCCCAACAGGTGATGCTGACCGGCGTCGGCGGCGTGGTGGCGATGCGCTACAACGTCTATGTGGTGACGGCGGCGCAGTTTGTGGCCGAGTTGTACCGGGCGTTGGTGCAGGGCCGCTCGTTGGGCGAAGCGGTGAGCCGGGGCCGCAAGGATTTGCACGCCCAGCCGGTGCGCGAGATCGTGCAAAAGCTGACGCTGCAAGACTGGCTGGTGCCGGTGGTTTACGAAGCGCAGGCGACGCAGGTGTTTCAGCCCGCAACGACGGCGCACGCCCTGCCCATCACGATTAAGCGGGCCAATGCGACCCCGCAGCGCGGCGATCTCGACTCGGCGCTGCCGCCAACGCCGGACGTGGGCTTCTTCGGGCGGGACGAAACGCTGCTGGCGCTGGATCGCGGCTTTGATCGTCACCACATCGTGCTGCTGCACGCCTTCGCGGGCAGCGGCAAGACCACCACCGCCGCCGAGTTCGCCCGCTGGTACGCCCTGACGGGCGGCGTCAACGGGCCGGTGCTGTGGAGTAGCTTTGAGCAGCCGAAGACACTGTCACAGGTGCTTGATCAACTGGGCCTGCTGTTCAACCCGGTGTTGCAAAAGAGCGGCCTTGATTGGCACACCATCACGGAGATAGCCGAAAAGCGCGACCTCGCCCTCCAAATCCTGAACCTTGTGCCGGTGCTGTGGGTGTGGGACAACATCGAGCCGGTGGCGGGCTTCCCGGCTGGCGCTCCGTCGCACTGGACAGCGGCAGAACAGCGTGAACTGGCCGACTTTTTGCGGGCCGTACGCGACACCCAGGCCAAGTTCCTGCTCACCTCGCGGCGCGACGAACAGGCGTGGCTGGGCAACCTACCGTTGCGCGTGGTATTGCCGCCGATGCCCATGCACGAGCGCCGCCAAATGGCCGAAGCCCTGGCGGCAAAGTATAACGTCACGCTGAATCAAGACGACTGGCGCCCGCTGCTGGTGTATAGCGGCGGCAACCCGCTGACGCTGACGGTGGCAATGGGCCAAGCGCTGCGCGACGGGCTACGCACCGCCACGCACATCAAGGCGTATGTTGATAAATTGCGGGCGGGCGAAGCCGGGTTCGACGACGACGAAAATGAAGGCCGCAGCACATCCCTCGGTGCCTCCCTGAGCTACGGCTTCGCCAACACCTTCACCGCGCAAGAGCAGGCAACCCTGGCGCTGCTGCATCATTTCCAAGGCTTTGTGGAGATAGTCGCGCTGGTGTTCATGGGCCACACCGATAATGACTGGCACATCCCTGCCATTGCCGGCATCACCCCCGATCAAGGTATCGCTCTCTTCGACCGCGCCGCCGAAATCGGCTTGCTCACGGCGCACGGCGGCGGCTACTACAGCATTCACCCCGCACTGCCCTGGTTCCTGCGGCGGCTCTATGAAGAACAGTACGGCAAGCCGAACCCCAATCCAAAATCCGAAATCAAAAATCCACAATCCCCCGTCCCCGTCCGCGCTTACGTCGAGGCAATAGGCGCATTGGGCGACTATTACCACAACCAATACGGTGCAGGCAACCGAAACGTGATTGCTCCGCTGCGGGCCGAGGAGGCGAACCTGCTGCACGCCCGGCGGTTGGCCTTGCGGCACGGTTGGTGGTTTGCAATCATCAAGGCGATGCAGGGGCTGCGTCAACTCTACGCCCACACCGGGCGGCGGGCCGAGTGGCGGGCCTTGGTTGCCGAGATTGTGCCAATCTTCGTAGATCTGACGAGCGATGGCCCGCTACCGGGGTGGGATGCAGCGTGGACATTAGTAACGGAGTATCGTGTGCATCTGTTGAGTGAGGAGCGACAGTGGCTTGTAGCCGCCAAATTGCAAGGGCTGGCGGTAGACTACAACCGCCGACAGGCCGCACCGCTGCTCACCCTGCCACTGGAGCAACTAGACGCAGGGCAACGCCACAGCCTGCGCTCGCTGGCGGTGGCGATTGAAGAACTTGGACATCTTCATCTCGAAGAGGGCGCGGCGGCGTGTGTGGGCAACTACCAGGAAGCGTTGCAAGTCTTTGAGCGAATTGGCGCACAGACCGAAGTCGCTGTCCTTGCCTTCAATCTGGGGAATGCCTACGGAGAGGTGCCCACACTGCGCGATCTAGCGCAGGCCGAACAGTGGTATCGGCGCAGCCTGGAGCTAATGCCCGAAAGCGATCGGCTCGGCATGGGCAAGGCGCTGGCACAACTCGGCTACGTGGCGTGGGAACGCTTCAAGGAAGCGCAGCAGGCCAAGCAACCCGAGGTGTTGCTGCTGGAACATCTGGACAGCGCACTGCGGGCCTATCAGGAAGCACTTGGCATGCTGCCGCCAGATGAAGTGCAGACACGCGCCCGCATTCACAACCTGCTTGGCCTCATTTACATGAATGCCGGGCAGACCGAGCAGGCAGTGGCGCACTACCGCGAGTCGATCCGCTACGAGGAGCAACAGGGAAACCTCTACGGTGCAGCGCAGACCCGCGAGAACGTCGCCATCGCCTACGCGCACGCGGGGCGGCTCGCCGATGCGCTGCTGTTCGCGCAGGCGGCGCTGCGCAATTTCGTGCAGTTTGGTCCGGCGGCGGCGGATCAGGTGGCGCGGGCGCAGCAGGTTGTTGATTGGATTGAGGGGATGATGCGGAAGGGCAACGAATAGGGAGCGAATGAGCGAATGGGGGGGGGTACTGCGCTATTCGTGTATTCGCGACCTATTCGTGGTCGGCACGGTATGGTCTTGACACAATACCTTTCACATAAGCCGTCAGATGCCGACCGCGAATAGGGAGCGAATGCGCGAATAAGGCTCTGCACGGCGCTATTCGTATATTCGCGACCTATTCGTGGTCGGCACGGCATGGCCTTATGTGAAGGGTAAGCGGCTGAAGCCGCTACTACGAACTATCACGCTAAAATCCAAAATCCAAAATCTAAAATCTAACAGGAAATAGGAATCATGGCCCTCCTCACCCCCTTCGCCGTTGCCCTTGGTAAGTTAGTCGGACAGCTCTCGCGCCGATTGGGCGCGGGCGGCGGTACCACGCTGCCCGGCAGCCTCGCCCGCCGCCTTGTGCCGAGCATTCTCCGCGACTTGAGCGCCGGGTTGCCCCACGGCGCGGTGCTGATCAGTGGCACGAATGGCAAGACCACCACCAGCCGTATGCTCAGCGAGATCCTCAAAGACTCTGGTGAGCGCGTGCTGCACAATCGCGCCGGAGCCAACCTGATCGCCGGTCTTACCGCCACCGCATTGGCCGATGCCGATTGGGTTGGTCGCCCGCGTGCCAGCATTGGCCTGTTCGAGACGGATGAAGCCGCCCTGCCCCAAGCCGTCGCCGAGACCTGTCCGCGCCTTGTCCTCATCCACAACCTCTTCCGCGACCAGCTTGATCGCTATGGTGAGGTGGATACAGTGGCAGCCGCATGGCGCACCGCTCTGGCAACCCTGCCCCCTGAGGCCACCCTGGTGCTGAATGCCGACGACCCGGCGGTCGCCGACCTCGGGCGCGATCTGGCGGCGCGGGTGGTCTACTACGGGCTGGATGACGCTCGCCACGCCGCCGGGGCGGGCGCGCATATCGCCGACTCGCAGTTTTGTCGGCGCTGCGGGACGCGCTACACCTTCAGTTTGGCCTTCTACGCCCACATCGGCCATTATCATTGCCCCGCTTGCGGTCACGCCCGCCCCGCACCCGACATTCGCCTGGTTCGTCTTGACCTCCAGGGCACAGTCGGCAGCCGACTTTACCTGACCTGCCCCGGTGGCGCAATGGAGATTGACCTACCGCTACCGGGCCTCTACAACGCATTGAATGGCCTGGCAGCCAGCGCCGCCGCCCTCAGCCTAGCGGTATCCCCCACCACCATCCGCAGCGCCCTCGAACAATTCAGCGCCGCCTTCGGTCGGATTGAGCGAGTCAGCGCCGGGCCCGGCGGCTCTCCCATGCTGATCGCCCTGATCAAGAACCCTGTCGGCGCGACCGAAACCGTACGCATGCTGGTTGGCGATGGCACCGCCCCGCAGGCGATCCACCTGCTGATTGCCATCAACGACCGCCTCGCCGACGGGACAGACGTTTCCTGGCTCTGGGACGCCGAGTTCGAGGCTCTCGCTGATGCCGCCAGCGTCACGGTAAGCGGAACCCGCGCCGACGACATGGCCGTGCGCCTAAAGTACGCGGGCTTTCCCGAAAACCGCATCCACGTTCTCCCCGCCCTGCCCGCCGCCGTTGACGCCGCCCTCGCCACACTACCCGCTGGCTCGACACTCTTCATCCTGCCTACCTACACCGCCATGCTCGAACTGCGCGAGAACCTCGCCGCACGGGGCTGGGTGCGCCAGTTTTGGGATGAGTGAGGTGTGTTTAGGTTTCAGGTTTCAGGTGTTAGGTTTCAGGTGTCAGGTCTACAGTTCGTAGTGGCGGATTCAGCCGCCTGGGTGATGAAGCGACTACTACGAACCTAACCCCTGACCCCTGACCCCTGACCCCTTTCAGGATTCGGAACATTCGCGGAGCCGGTTTCGTCTCTGACACAGAACGTCAGATTCTCACTCCGAGGAGGTTTCCGATGAAATTATGTTTCGCCCGATCCCGCGCCACCATCGCCCTCTTGCTCGCCACGTCCCTGTCTCTGATTGCCGCATGCGGCGGAGGTCAATCCGCACAGGTCTTCGCCCCTACTAATTCTAGTTTATCAGTGGGAGAAAGAGGTGATGGCAGTTCTGCGCCCGCCGCCGCACCTGCCGCCACCGCCGCGCCTGTCGCTGCGATGAAGGAAGCTCCCTCCAGTGCGGTGGTAGCCACCGCTGCGCCTGCCGCCGCCGATGCTGCCGCCCCACCCGCTTCGGCAAGCGGTTCCGCTGCTGGTGAGGTTGCTGCCGCCGTCCCCACCGCCGCTGCCACCAGCACAAACTCTTCGGCGGCGCGCCCCCTGGGCCAGGAGGCCAGCCTCAAGGCGGGCGAGATCAATGATAACGACCGCTTTAGCGAGTACCTCGACTACCTCACATCCTACCAGGGCGACGGGATTCGCTCCGCCGATGTGAGTGAGCGCTACCTGATCAGCGTGATTGACGACAACCCGCGTCCCATCCTCGACGCCCGCGTCACCATTTACGCCGATAGCCAGGTTGTCTTCCGTGGCCGCACCTACGCCGGTGGCCAGACGATTTTTCTGCCCCGCATCCTCGGCGTTAGCCCCAACGTCACCAGCTTTCGCGCCGTAGCCGAGTACGGCAGCGCCAGCGCCGAAACCAGTTTTGATCGCAGCACGGGCGGGCATGTTGAGATCGGACTGCGTGGCGTGCAGCGCGATTCCGCCCTGCGCCTCGATCTGCTCTTCTTGCTCGACACCACTGGCAGTATGGGCGACGAACTTAACCGCATCCAGCAGACCATTGATAGTATCGCCCAGCGGATAGACGCCTTCACCCCACGCCCGCAGATTCGCTACGGCCTCGTGGCCTACCGCGATCAGGGCGACGAATACGTAACCCGTCCCACCGACTTCACCACCGACCTGGGCCAGTTCCGCACGAGCCTCAACCAGCTTGCGGCCAAGGGCGGCGGCGACACCCCCGAGGCCGTGGATGCAGCGCTGTACGACGCGATCTCGCAGGCTAGTTGGAGCGACCAGCCCGCCGTGCGCCTCACGTTTCTGGTATCCGACGCCGGGCCACACATCAATGAACAGGTGCAGTTCACCTACCTTGACGGCGCTCGCGAGGCGGTGTCCCGTGGCGTAAAGATCTACCCAATTGCCGCCAGCAACACCGATGCCCCCGCTGAATATGTCTTCCGTCAGCTCGCCCAGCAGACGATGGCCGGGTTCGTCTTCCTCACGTACCAGGCTGGCCAGAGTTCTGGTGCCCCCGGCGAGAGTACTACCCTAGAGGCGGGCGCGCAGCCCTACAGCGTCGAGCGCCTCGACGACCTGATTGTCGGCATTGTTGAGCGCGAACTCGCCGCCGCCGTCGGCGCACGCTAACGATATCTTTAGGGAATCCGATCTTTTTAAGTAACCCATCGCGTGAGATCTGTCACAGCGAAGCGTCCCAGTGGGCGATACGGACGCCGGAATGCTTCGCTCTGCGTGACACATACCGCCAAAAACGAAGCCTGTTCTACAAATCCTAGTGGACATAGAAACACACTAGTGGTACGATAAGGGCGGTCTGGATGCGTCCTCATTCCACATGTGTTTTGTGTACCTCATGGGATACCACGATCACCAGCAGCGCGCCCATATCGAGAGGACCGAACCTGTCCGCTGCGGTATCATCACCGTCAGCGATACGCGCACGTTCGAGACTGATACCAGCGGAGTCGCGATCCGCGCTGCACTCACACAAGCCGGCCATGATGTGGTAAGATATGATATAGTTCATGATGAGCCGGCGCAGATTGCCACCCTTGTCCGCACCCTCGCATCCGAGGGCTGCAAGCTGATCATTACCAACGGTGGTACCGGTATCGCCCGCCGTGATAGCACGTTTGAGGCGATTGACGGTCTGCTTGAGAAGCGTCTGCCCGGGTTTGGTGAACTTTTTCGTATGCTGTCATACGATGACATCGGCCCAGGTGCGATGCTCTCGCGGGCAACGGCGGGGATCCACGCAGGTGCCCTAGTCTTTTGTCTGCCTGGCGCTACCGCCGCCGTTCGCCTTGCCCTGGAAAAGCTGATCATGCCCGAGCTGTCCCACCTGATATGGGAGACTGTGCGCCAGTGATGCGATGGTAGCAGTTTTCTGGTATAGTGTGAGCGTCGCAGCCTCTACACTGCCGTTCTCCTCGTAAGCCGTGTAAGGAGCCAGAGATCCCATGACGAGCGTAGACGCATTCCGTGGCCTGCACTACCCTAATAAGATTGGCCGCCTAACCTTCCTGTCGCTCGAAGAGGTGATGGGGCTGAATGGTGTGAAGGCGCTGTTTCGCCTAGCAGATCTCAATCAATACCTTGACGGGTATCCACCGAATGATCTGAAGCGCGAGTTTCCCTTCGAGGCAATTGCGGCGTACTCAGTGGCGTTGAGCACCATGTACGGCCCCCGAGGTGCCCGTGGCCTCGAACTGCGCGCCGGTCGCGTTGCCTTCTCCCTTGGCCTGAAGGAGTTTGGCCCGCTGCTCGGTATGGCCGATTTGGCGCTGAAGCTGATGCCGATCACCATGAAGCTGAAGATCGCCCTAAACGCGACAGCCCAAACGTTCGACCGGTTTAGTGATCAGTCGAGCCACGTTGAAGAGGAGCGCGGGCAGTTCGTGTACCATATCACGAGGTGTTCGAACTGTATTACCCGCCCTGAGCCCGGCCCGGTCTTCTATATTGCCCGTGGCATCATTGAAGAGGCAACCGCATGGGTCTCCGGCGGTCGTCGCTTTGCGGTCGAGCAGTGTACCTGCATGGCCCAGGGCGCGCCCTCGTGTAGCTTCAACATTGGCAAAGAGCCCCTTGAGTAAGGATGAAGGATGAAGGATGAAGGATGAGCCTTCATCCTTCATCCTTCATCCTTCATCACTATGGTGCGCTGGCTCGCTCTTAAACTCATCCGCCTCTACCAAGTCGCTATCTCTCCGTGGATCCCGCCAAGCTGTATCTATACCCCTACCTGCTCGCAGTATGGCATTGAGGCGATCAGCAAGTACGGGTTCCTGAAGGGCAGTTGGCTCACCGCGAAACGTATTCTGCGCTGTCACCCCTGGGCTCACGGCGGCCACGATCCTGTCCCCTAGCACGTCACCCCTGTTTGCAACTTTTTCCCTGTGTCCGTCGTTATAACCCCAGAGTGAGGGAGCCGCTCCTCACCGGCCAGCCATTGTGACATGCGACGATATGGCAGCCCCATCTGACGACGACGGCGCATCTGCGCCAGGAGAACGTACACGGTGGCAGAACCATCCCGCGAGATAATTGCCCTTGCCCAGCAGGGCGATTCCCAGGCGCTCACTCAGTTGGTGCTTGGCCAGCAACAATATGTCTATAGCATCGCGATGAGCGTACTCAAGAACCCTGAGGATGCCGCTGACCTGACCCAGGAGGCGTTCATCCGGCTCTTCCGTGCGCTGCCGCAGTATAACGGCGAAAGTCGCTTCACCACATGGCTCTACCGCCTGGTGGTAAACCTCTGTCGGGATGAGTTGCGGCGCCGTGGACGTCAGGTGCAGGTCTCTCCACCTTCGAATGAAGACGTGGACATCGATCCGATTTCCAGTGTTGCCGATGATGATCGCTGGACTGACCCGGCGCAGTCGCTCGACTCGCACGAGCTACGCGACCAGGTACGCAGTGCCCTCGGGCAACTGGAAGAACACTATCGGTTGGTGCTTACGCTCTATTACTTCGAGGATATGAAGTATGCCGACATCTCAACGATCCTCGATATTCCACTGAATACGGTGAAGAGCCATATTCGGCGCGGTAAAGAGCGACTGGCAACGATTTTGGAGACACAGGAGCAGCCGCCAATGACGCGAGGGGTGACGCATACGCCGCAGATCCAGCCGCAGATCCAGCGGCCACGCATTACGCCCCTGCATCTGATGTTCCAATTGGCCGGGAGGTAGAGGATGAACACCCCATGTGAACTGCCACCTCGTGAGCCAGAGGACGCCCTCGATCAGATTCTGCGTCAGGAGTTGCGCTGGGACGTAACACCGCTGCTTACCGCACAGCTCTTGGCTCTGATACCCGGCCCGCCTGTGCTGATGCCAACCCTCGTTCGTCCGAAGTCATGGTATCGCCTGCTGGTACTCGTGCTGACGGCAGTGGCGATTGGGTTCTCTCTGGCGATGGCGTGGCAAATCTATAGCCTTCTTGGCACTCAGCTTGGTATCGAGATGATGCTTACCCAGATCCAGGACGCACCGGGAGCCGGACTCCAGCAGCTCTACGACGCCCTGCCGATCTCACGTCAGTTCGTGGGCGTGCTGGTCGCTGTGCGCAACCAACTCCACTGGCTACTCTTGGCTGTTGTCCTCTGGCTGGCTCTCGATGGCTGGCAGCCTCGTCGTCTCTCCCAGCGACGTACAACGTCCTGACATCACCGATAAAGATGCCCAGACACAGAACGACCGGCGCTGTAGCGCCGGTCGTTCTGTGTATTTAGATTCGTTCGCGTACTCGGTGTAGCCGCCAGGTGCGAAGAAGGAGGGTCATACCGAGCAAAAGAACACCTCCAATCGGCAAGCCTCCGCTGGTATTGGGCAGTGGTGCCGATGCATCGGGCACACTGGCTACTGGTGTGGGGGTAACGGATGACGTGCTGGGAACAACACTGGCCGACACACTCACAACCGCGCTGTCTGGCGTTCCGCCGATACTGCCAGACGACGGCATCGTCGTTGCTGTGCCAGTCGGGCTGGGTGTCGAAGTGGAGGGTATCGTAGCCGAGGCTGCCAGCAATCGTGGGCTTGGACTGACGACCAGCACGCTGGACACATTTGAGAAGGCGACTGTACTCAGGCCGTCGTACCGAGCTTGTCCCTGCGCGGTCAACAGGGTTCCGGGGGTGACGCCGGTTCTGATGCGTGCGGCAATCGTCAGTTCAATGCCCTCGCCTGGGGCGAGTTGGGCGATTGTGTAGCGTACCTCGTTGCCGGTGACTGTCGGATCAGATCCGCGATCCGCCTTCGCCCCGCGAACCTCAATATTGGACGGTATCTGGCTGCTCAGGATCACATTGTGCAGGGTACCAGAACCGTTTGCATATGCGATGCGCGTGTTTCGGATCACCAGCGTAAAGTTAATTTCCTGGCCGGGGTAGGCGCTCCCCCAGTCGCTGCCGAGACGGAAGAAGATGTCGTTGACAGGGGCTGGAGAAGGTGTGGGAGTATTGGGGATCGCTGTGCTTGTCGGGGGCAATGGGGTGATTGTGCTTGGCACCGCTGTCACCTTGATGCGTGTTGCGGTCGGACGCGCTGGCCGTGACACGACGGGCGCGGCGGTAGGCGGCGCAGTCGGCACTACTGGCTCCGGCGTCGGCGGTGCCGGGGGCGGTGGCGGCGTTTCCGTAGGACGAGCCTGCCGCTGCGCGGACTCGGGCGCTGGATTGGGCGGTGGCGCGGATGTCGGCTTCGTCGTGGGAGTAGACGTAGCAGGCAAGGGCGTTGGCGGAATCACCGAACTCGTATTTGTTGGCGGTATAGGCGTAACCGGTGACGTAGCCGTGTTCGTGGGGGGTTGTACGGGTGTCTGCGTCGGTCCGATCGGTGTGCTGGTAGACGTGGGAACAGCCGCACCAGACACTGTCACATTCACACTACCCGACTTACCCGCGACGCTCGCGGTGTTCGAGATTACCGTGCCGTTTGGGGTACCGGATCTCACGCGCACCTGAATCGTCACCACCGCCGAACTCGCAGCGCTGACTGTGAGCTGACAGCTTACCGTTTGTCCTGACGTACAGATACCCGCCCCCGAGGTAGCACTCAGCACATCCAGATTACTATCAATCGTATCTTCCATTGTCTCGGTAGCTGTTCCCGTGCCGATCTTGATCACCGCGATGCTGTAGCTGAACTGCTGACCTGGTGCGGCATCCGTGACCGATGCACTCTTGAAGACACTTATAGTGCTAGACACCGGGGTATTGGTAGCGCTACTCGTCGGGGTATTGGTCACGCCACCCGTCGGGGTATTGGTCACGCCACCCGTCGGGGTATTGGTCACGCCACCCGTCGGGGTATTGGTCACGCCACCCGTCGGG
>CAIXLU010000470.1 GCA_903920315.1 uncultured Oscillochloris sp. | reverse complement strand
GGCACTGCCCCACCGAGCTGACCCGTGCGTATCCGACAAATGCCATGCCCCGCCCTCCATGTCTCAAAAAGTTTTACACCATCTAAGAATGGTATGATGGGCCATTATATGAGACATTGATTCGCACGGGTTCGGTATGTATACCTACTGAGACAGTCGCGATGACGGCGACTGTTCGTATCGGGAGGGCGAGAGGGTGACGGAAGCCCACGAGACGGCCGAGTCCAAACGCCTGTACATTCTGGATGACCACGAGCGGGACGCTCTCTACGGGCGTCCTCGTTTTACCCCCGACGAACGGCAACGCTCGTTTACCCTCACTGCGGCCGAACAGGCGGTCTGTCGCCACTTTCGCTCCCTCTCGTCGCAGGTGAGCTTCATCCTTCAGCTTGGCTACTTCAAGGCCAAGCAGATGTTCTTCACCTTCACCCTTGCCGAGGTGACTGATGACGTGGCAGACATCCTGGCCCGTCACTTCCCCGATGCGGTGCAGGTGAACATCACCCCTCTCACCAGTCTCACGCGGGCACACCAGCGCACCGTCATCCGGGAGCTGTTCACCTACCGACTGTGTCGTACCACGGAGCGCCAGCAGCTCCTCGACCGTGCACAGCAGCTTGCCCGGCTCAGCACCAAGCCGGTCTACATGGTCCGCGAGTTGTTCCACGATCTTGCACACCAGCGCATCGTCGTCCCCGCCTACACGGTCATGCAGGATCTCATCGGCACAGCGCTGACCTTCGAACAGCAGCGCGTGAGCAGGATTCTCCGCACGCACGTGAGCGCGACGGACACCGCTGCGCTCGATCAGCTCGTTGCCGAGTCCGACGGTGTGTATCTGCTTACCCAACTCACCCATGAACCCACCGACTTCCACCTCAACGTGATGCGCGAGGAGGTGCGCCGTGGCGAGACTCTCGGCCCGCTCTCCCACCTCGCGGTGCGCGTCGTGCCGCTTCTGTCCATCTCGCCCGATGCGGTGACCTACTATGCCTCGCTGGTGGGCTACTACTCGGTTCATCGTCTCCAGCAGTTTGATTGCTGGCTCACCTATCTCTACCTGCTCTGCTTCGTTATTCACCGCTACCACCGCTTCCACGACCACGTGCTCACCGCTCTGATGTATCACGTCACTACATTCATGGACGAGGCCGCCGAAGAGGCGAAGTCCAGGGCTGCCGAGCACCGACGGGAGCGCAATGCCGACCTGGTGAAAGCGGGCGGCGTCTTGCAGTTGTTTCTCGATGATGCCCCTGACCTGACCCTCACCTTCCCGCAGGTGCAGGCCCGGGCCTGCACACTGCTCGACCGTGAGCGGATGGCCCACGTCGTGGCCTACCTCACCACGAGGGCGAAAGAGGATGAACGGGAGCTCCCGTGGGTCGTCCTCGACGGAATGACTCGGCGGTGGAAGCCTCACCTCCGTCACCTCCTGCGGGCGGTGGAGCTGAGCGCGACCCGCCCGGATGCGCCATTGTGGGAGGCGGTGCAGTTTCTGCGGCGGGCCTTCACCGCAGGGTCCTCCCTCCGCGACATGGACTCTGAGCGTTTCCCGGTGCGTTGGATCCCCGTCCACCTCACGCGCTACGTCTACCGGCAGGACGCCAATGGAACCAAACAGATCATCCCTGACCGCTACGAGTTTCTGGTCTACCAGCAGGTGCGTCACGGGCTGGAATCCGGCGACATCGTGTGTCGCCTCAGCGTGCAGTTTCGCAGCTTCGAGGACGACCTGCTCAGCGACGACCAATGGCGTGCGAAGGATCGTATCCTCGCCGCCATCGGCCTGCCCTCCCTCCTCCCGTCCATTCGTCCGCATCTCGCCGCGCTGGACGAGCAACTAGAAGCGCGCATCCAGGAAGTGAACGCACGAATCGCCAGCGGTGAGAACCCGGATGTCCAGGTCACCCGCCGTGGCGAACACCGGCGCTGGACTCTCCCGTACGCACGGGGCAGCGAGCCAGTCAACCACCCGATCTTCGACACGGTACCGCAGGTTGACCTCCGTCAGGTACTCACCTTTGCCCATGCCGGCTGTGAGTTCCTGGGAACCTTCACCCATGTGGTCAGCCGCTATCAGAAACAGCGTCCGGATCCGTCGGTCTTGTACGCGTGCCTGATGGCCTGGGGTACGAATATGGGCATGGGGCGGATGGGCGAAATTTCCGACATCCCCACCCACCTGCTGGCGCGAGCCTCAGAGAACTATCTGCGCCCGGAGACGCTCACGGCGGCGAATGACGTCGTCAGCAACGCCATCGCGGCGCTGCCGATCACCCGCCTCTACGACCTGGGTGCGGTCGTCCATTCCAGCAGCGATGGCCAGAAGTTTGAGACGGCCATTCCGACCTTCAACGCACGCTATGCACCCAAATACTTTGGGCTTCACAAAGGGATCGTCGCGAACACCCTGGTAGCCGGCCATATCCCGGTGAACGCGCAGATCATTGGAGCCCACGAGCACGAGAGCCACTACGTCCTCGACCTCCTCCTGAACAACACGACGACCGTCCAGCCGACAATCCACTCGACTGATACCCACGGGACGAATGAGGTGAATTTCGCCCTGCTCCACGTCTTCGGCTATCAGTTCGCGCCGCGCTATCGCCGCATCCATGAGAAGGTTCGCACCGGGCTATGCGGTTTTCAACACCCTCGCCCATCCGCCGAGTTGCTGGTGCGGCCAGCCCGAAAGCTGAATCCGGAACTGATCATCAGCGAGTGGGACAACCTGCTGCGGATCTTCGCCTCGCTGGCCCAGAAGACGACGACGCAGAGCATCATTGTGCGGAAGTTGAGTGCCTACGAGCGGCGGAACCGAACCCGGCAGGCATTGTGGGAGTACGACAGCATCTTTCGCAGTCTGTACCTCTTGGAGTACGTCGACTCGCTGCCGCTGCGGCAGAACGTCCAGCGAGCGTTGAACCGAGGCGAGAACTACCATCAACTACGACGCGCCATCGCCTACGCCAACTTCGGGAAGCTGCGCTTCCGGACGGAGGAGCAGCAGCAGATGTGGAGTGAGTGCAGTCGGCTGCTTGCCAACTGCATCATTTACTACAACGCGACAATCCTGTCGCACGTATGGGAGCAGCGTCATGCGGCGGGCGATGTGACCGGGGTGGCCCAACTCGCACAGGTTGCACCCGTAGCCTGGCAGCACATTAATTTCTATGGCCGCTACGAGTTCACGAGTCGGGTCGTGCCGATTGACATGGGGCGAGTCGTCGCGGCGCTGCTCCCGCGTACGAACAACACGACTGAGCACATGGCATAATCACGCTTCTTATCTGATATCGTTTATTTTGTGTTATTGGGGGATCTGCAAAAACCCCCATCCTGGCCCAACTTGATGACGCCCGCTGCACGGCGATCTGGTTTGACGCTTGGCGCTACGCGCAGCAGGAGACCCTCTGGCGGGCGTTGCTGCTGTGTGTCGTTGAGGCGATGCGTACCCTCGTCCAGTACGACACCAACTGGCTCGACGCCTACATCACGCACCAGAACCAGCGCGATCCGAGTATGCCGCAGACCGCCCTCGATGATCATGGGCGGGCGCAGACGCGCACGAGCATTGGCCGACGGCTGGATGATCTGGTGGACAGCCTCTACCGCAGCGTGGATCGCGAGGAGCCAGGGGCGATTGAGTTCCAGTGGGATAAGGCGGGCAAACTGGCCGTCGGCACGGTGATCCGTGCCGGGTTCAGCTACCTCAGAATCCCCAAGATGTGGGAAAAGGCCGCTGAGACGGCTGCTGAGGAAGACTACGGCGAAAAGATCTTCGACCTCTTCCAGCGCGAGCGCACGCGCATCTCCCGCGAACAGGTGCAGTCGCTGGAGCAGTTCCACCACGGGCTGACCGATCTGGTCAAGGAACTCGTCACCACCCTCAACCGGCGGCTGGTGATCTTCATTGACGACCTTGACCGTTGCCTGCCGGAGCAGGCCATCGGCGTGCTGGAGGCGATCAAGGTCTTCCTCGACATCCAGGGCTGCGTGTTTGTGCTGGGCGTGGATCGCGAGATCATCGAGCGCGGCATCCGCGTGCGCTACAAGGAGTTCGCCCTGGCGGGGGCGGCGGCGGGCGTCTTCCCGGTGGCCGAGCGCGACTATCTGGAGAAGATCGTCCAGATTCCCTTCGCCCTGCCGCCCCTGGCCCCGAACACGATGAGCGCCTTCCTGTGCAGCCGCCTGCCCAGCGTCCTCGACACCGAAGGGGACGTGGCGCTGGTGGCCGCGCTGATGACCGCCGGACTACAGCGCAACCCGCGCAAGGTCAAGCGCAGCTTCAACATCTTCCGCCTGCACATGAGCCTCGACCGCGCCCACGGGCGGCAGACGGCGGCGGGACTGATTGCCAAGCTCACCGTCATCCAGACCAGCTTTGCCGACCTCTACGAGCGCATCGCCCGTGACCCGCTGGTGCTGCGCCAGGTTGAGCAGATTGTGCGCGGGATGCCCGGTGCGGGGGCCATCGGTCAGGAGTTACGCGATGCGGTAGGCACAAGCGACCCGCGCCTGAAGGAGATGCTCTTTCTGTCGCCGTTCTTCGACACCCTGAGCGATGATGCGCTGCGCGATCTGGTGTACCAGAGCCGGGTGACGGTCTAGGCGCACGCGGGTACGTTCGTCGGGCGGGTAGTCATCATACGAGGGACATGCGATGAGCCAGCGTGCTGCCGTCGATCTCGAACTCACCATCCGCCCGTCGGGCGATTCTTCCGTTGCCGAT
>CAIXLU010000469.1 GCA_903920315.1 uncultured Oscillochloris sp. | reverse complement strand
GAATAAGGCTCTGCACCGGGCTATTCGCGTATTCGCGTCCTCTTCGTGGTCGGCGCGGCATGGCCTTGTATCGCCGTGGGGCTAAAGCCACTACTTTTCAGATAAGCCGTCAGATGCCGACCACGAAGAGGTCACGAATACGCGAATAAGGCTCTGCACCGGGCTATTCGCGTATTCGCGTCCTCTTCGTGGTCGGCGCGGCATGGCCTTATTCGAAAAGTAGTGGAGCTAAAGCCCTCGGCTCTTGGTCGCGCAGGCCGCCTGTGCGGCCTACCTGAGGCCGCGCAGGCGGCCTTCGCAATTGACCCGCCCGTTTACGGGCCGGGCGCGTGACTTTGCATCAGCCCTACAGGCTAGGTCGCATGCGCCCATGTACCGCGAGCAGGTAACTGAAAACCGGGCGACGGGTCGCATGAAGCTTCGGCGAGTCACCCCTGAAATCATAGTGCTGCCCCGGTTCGGCGAAGGGGTCATTGATGATTGGGTTGGCGACGGCGTTGGCAAGGGGCATGGTGGGTTCCGTGCTATGTATAGCAATCCTCTTGGAGCCGTGACGGGGAGTCAAGGCTTTAGCCGGCTAAAGCCTTGACTCCCCTTCACAACCGGAATGAGGATTGCTATAAGAATGTGGAGATATTCTTTCATCACGTTATCCGCAGCGGCTTTTATGTTAGGGAAGCAGATCTTCTTCATCATTCCATCCCGGCACCATGTCACCCTGAGCGACGCGAAGGGTCTTTCAGGAGGCCGGGATAGATGCTTCGCTGCGCTCAGCATGACATGGTGCCGGGATGATCAAGAATTTCCCCATCCCTATAAGCCTAATTCTGTCTTCAGGTCTTCCAACGTGATACTTGCGTTTTCCAGTCCACGTTCCTCCAAGAGCAGCATCAAGGCGGTTTGCTTACGGGTTTGTACGATTTCATGTTCAAATGAGTCAATAGATGCAAGGATAAACTCACTTCCATCAGCAAGATGCACAAGAATATCCTCGGTACGTGCCTGCTCTAACAAGGCAAGCAGGTCTGTCGCTGGCTGGTGAATGGTTATCGTCTTCATAACTGATACTCCTGCACCAAGGCGCGATCCGCCAAAGATTCAATCATGGTTCACACTACCCTGATCACCGTCATTACCTCATTCCCCCGCATATCAATCACCTTCACCGCGCATTGCTTGTGCTTGCCCGCTTTGAAGGGCAGCGATGTCGTGCGCTGGAGGGCGGCGAACTGGTCAGGGTCAATGCTGCCTTTGAGCGCCTTGCTGATCTTCTCCCAGGGGTTCGGCGTCTGCGCGGGGAAGTACGCTTGGCGCACCAGGAAGGTCGCCCCGTCGTAGTCGGTGTCGAGAAACCAGGCCGCGATCTGCTCGGCGGTGCTGGCGTCGAACTCGCCCGTGTTGGGATCGTAGATGTCCACGCCCTTCACCGTGACGGTGTAGCCGTCAGGGCTAGGCGGGCTGATCTGCACGTCGGGCTTGCCGAAGACGCTGAATACTTGGCTGGCCTTGCTCGTTTTCAGCAGGTTGCCCATGAGTAGGTCGGCGTTGATGGCAACGCCCAGCACCGGCGGGCGCAAGGTGGCCTTTTGCATTAGCCCGTGGGCCTGGTCGTCAAACACGAACGCAGCGGCAATCAGCGCGTCGTAGCTGCCCCGCGCCTCGTTGAGCGCGTCCTGGAGTTGGACGCTGGTGAGCGGGCCGTACTGCGGGCCAAAGACCACGGCGGCATGCACAGTCTTGCCCGCTTGCTCGTAGTCGGCCTCGGCGTGCAGGGTGCCGCCGATGAGCGGTGAGATCCGAGTGATTGCCATATGCTGGCCGCGTACCGTCAGACCGCCCCGGCGCAGCGCTTCGATCATCTGGTCGAGGTAACTGCTGGCCGCATGGGCAGATGCGGGCGCGGCGGTGTCTACGCTATCGGGGTCGAGCAGTGGGGGCTGCACGGCCTCGACGGTGAAGGGGCCAGCGACCCGTACGGCGCTGCGGTCAATCTCGGGTTGGTCGTAGAGGGTTTCGGTTTCGGACGGCTCGTTCTGCGCGATGCTTTTGAGTGTGATGTGTGGCACGGTTTTGTAGATGAAGGCACCACGCACGCCGCTCTCTGGCATCGCCAGTTTGTAATAGGGGAACGTCGCCGTCAAAAGCCGCTGGCGAGCGAGAGCCAAGGCAACCCGCGAGGTATCGCAGGTGATCCAGCGTCGGCCCCACTGCTCGGCGACATAGGCGGTGGTACCAGAGCCGCACGTCGCATCAAAGACGAGATCACCGGGATCGGTGGTCATGAGGAGGCAGCGCTGGATGACTTTGGTGATAGTCTGAACTGCATACAAGCGTTGCTCTCCATATCCACCTGATGCCGTATCATTCCAGAGATTAATCATTCGGTAGTACGGAAAGTCGGTTGCGAATCTTCGATAGCTTAATGTATTACCATACGATTCTAGTCTCTCTGCTTCTTCAAGTCGTTTCAAACCCTGTTTGGATGTTTTCCATCCCCCTTTGCCCGGATAATACAATTTCCCTTGAAATGAAAATGGCTCAGATGCTTCTCCAACAGAAGATGATGAAGTCAGATTATCTCGTCGATATACTTGCGATCCTTCGGGAAGAAGTGACCAGTCTTCACGCTCCTCCTGTGCCATTTTTCTATATGTTCCATCAAGCAGTTTTACAAAGTCATAATTGACCCATCCCTCACCCAAACGTGGAATATAAAGTTGATTGTATTTGATTTTTTCAACGTCCCGTGCATACCAAATAAGGTAGTCACTTGTTGATGGAAGAACATCAGTCCCTATGGAAGGACTCCCCGCACCACTTGTCTTCAAAAATGTCACCATCGCAACAAAATTCCCCCCCCCAAACACCTCATCCATCACCGCCCTAACCCGATGGACATTCTCATCACTAATCTGCACAAAAATACTGCCCGTCTCCGTCAGCATCTCGCGCATGAGCAGCAGCCGGTCGCGGATGTAGGTCAGGTAGGAGTGGATGCCTAGCTCCCAGGTATCGCGAAAGGCGCGGATCTGCTCCGGCTCGCGGGTCAGGTCGCCGTCAGCGCCGTCCTTCACATCGCGTTTGTTGGTGAAGGGCTGAAAGTTGGAGCCGTACTTAATGCCATAGGGCGGGTCAAAATAGATCGTCTGCACCTTGCCCGCCATCAGCTCGCGCTCCAGCAGGCTGTTCATCACCAGCAGCGAGTCACCGAGTACGAGGCGGTTGGCCCAGGGCTGAGGGTGCTGGTAGAACTCGACGGCTTGGTTCAGATCAAACTCGGGGTCGGCAAAGAGGCTGGCCTGCACGGGGCCACTACGGATGCTCTCGATAATGGCGGCGGGAGCCACGCGCTCGTGGATGTGCAGCGGCACCGTCTCGACATCGAAGGTCAGATGCTCGGCCTTGCCCGCCCACTGGAGCTGTGGGTCGAGGCGAGGATCGTACTCGTAACGTTTCCTGCCAGGGGGAACAGGGTTCATATCAGCCAATCCCGCAGGCGGGTTATTGAGTCGCGTCTCATCGTGGCGATAGTCGGCGGCGTTGGTTGTGGTGGTGGCGGGACGCTTACGAGGGGGCATAACGTAGCTCTACAAGCTCGCCGTCGCGCACCGCTGTACGCCGGATGCGGGGGGAGGCGCGGCCTACAATCACGATTCAAACCATGCCCACGCGATTGCGTGCGGGTGGGAGGTGGGCTTTGTGCATGCGGGGGGAAGTATAGCATGTTTCTTATGCAAATCCAGATATATGAAAAGTCGAAGTGCTTTTTGGCACTACCGCAAAAGACACGCTGTCATCCCCCAACCGCCCGGCCCGTAAACGCAATACCTTTCACATAAGACCATGCCGCGCCGACCACGAATAGGTCACGAATGCACGAATCGCCCGGTGCAGAGCCTTATTCGTGCATTCGTGACCTATTCGTGGTCGGCATCTGACGGCTTATGTGAAAGGTATTG
>CAIXLU010000468.1 GCA_903920315.1 uncultured Oscillochloris sp. | reverse complement strand
GCCCCCGGCTCCATGTGCGACGCCCGCCTTGCGGGCTGTCCGAGCCCGCGCACGCGGGCGTCGTACCCGTAGCCGGGGGCTTCAGCCCCACGGCGGCGGCGACATTCGCAGAGATGTGGGTAAAGATATGCCCACCGGGGGAGAGGGGAGATACCGCATGAGAACGTCTTCGACTCCCCCTCTCCCGTTCTGGGAGAGGGGGCTGGGGGGTGAGGGCTGAGCGGCGGTAGATTCCTGATGTGAAAGGTATTGCTCACACCCCCCATGCTATACTGGCGCACAGATTGGGGTTGGTGCGTGGAGTCGAGGCTTGAGCCAGATAAGGCCGCCTAAAGGTTCGACTCCTTTTCATCACCCGTTGAGGATTGCGCTATGACGACTCCCGAGGCTCGCGCTCGCACTGAGATTGACCGCCTCCTCACCGCTGCCGGCTGGGTTGTCCAGGATGTCGCCAACCTCAATCTGGTGGCCAGTGTGGGTGTCGCTATCCGCGAGTTTCCTCTGGCGACGGGCGTTGCCGATTACTTGCTCTTTGTTGAGAAGAGGGCTATCGCTGCGATTGAGGCCAAGAAGGTCGGTGTACCTCTCAGTGGGGTTGAGGCTCAGTCGGCAAAGTATGGCGCTGGTCTGCCATCGAACCTCACGCCCTGGCGTAGCCCGTTGCCTTTCCTCTACGAGAGTACCGGTGTTGAGACTTTCTTTACCGATGGGCGCGACCCCGACCCGCGTGCGCGGCGAGTCTTCGCCTTCCATCGCCCTGAGACGCTGCGCGCCTGGGTGCGCGAGTCTACGAGTGTGCGTGCGCGCCTGCGCACATTGCCACTACTCATCACGACAGGACTCTGGCCTGCCCAGATTGAGGCGGTGCGGAATCTTGAAACCTCTCTGGCTGCAGACCGGCCCCGTGCGCTTATTCAGATGGCTACTGGCTCTGGGAAGACCTTCACCGCTGTCAGTGCGATTTACCGGCTCGTTCAGCATGCGGGCGTTCGCCGGGTGCTCTTTCTGGTTGACCGCAGCAACCTCGGACGCCAGACTCTGCGCGAGTTCCAGCAGTATGTCACGCCTGACGATGGGCGCAAGTTTACCGAAATCTATAACGTCCAACACCTTCAATCAAATACCCTCGATGATGTGAGCCGGGTCTGTATTACCACGATCCAGCGACTCTATGCCATGCTCTGCGGCCAGGAACTTGATCCTGAGCTAGAGGAGCGGTCGCTCTCTGAGCAGGATGACTCTTTCGGGCGCGACCCTAAGCAGGTGGACTATAACCCACGCATTCCGCTGGAGTATTTCGACCTGATCGTCACCGATGAGTGTCATCGTTCGATTTATCACCTCTGGCGGCAGGTGTTGGAGTACTTCGACGCGCATCTGGTTGGCCTGACAGCCACGCCCTCAAAGCAAACTCTGGGTTTCTTTCAGCAGAATCTGGTGATGGAGTACACTCGTCAGCGTGCCGTGCTTGATGGCGTAAATGTGGATGGCGAGGTGTACCGCATTCGCACGCTGATCACGGAGCAGGGTAGTCAGATCGAGGCCGCGACCTGGCTGACTCGCCGCGACCGACGTACTCGCGCCGAGCGTCTGGAGTTACTCGACCAGGATTTTGTCTATCCGCCCCACGTACTTGACCGCGAGGTGGTGTCCGAAGATCAGATCCGCACGATCATTCGCACGTTCCGCGACCGCCTCTTTAGTGAGATCTTCCCTGGTCGCAGCGAGGTGCCGAAGACTCTGATTTTCGCCAAGGACGATAGCCACGCCGAGGAGATTGTCCGTCTGGTGCGCCTGGAGTTTGGCAAGGGCAACGCCTTCTGCCAGAAGATTACCTACAACGTGCATGGCGTGAAGCCCGAGGTGCTGATCGCGGCCTTCCGCAATAGCTACAACCCGCGCATTGCGGTCACGGTGGATATGATTGCCACCGGCACCGACATCAAGCCACTGGAGTGCCTGATCTTCCTGCGTCTGGTGAAGTCGCCGGGACTGTTTGAGCAGATGCTTGGTCGCGGTACGCGGGTGATCAATCCCACCGACTTGCAGGCGGTAAGTAGCGACGCCCACCGCAAGGATCGTTTTGTGATTGTGGATTGTGTCGGCGTGGTTGATCACCCCAAGGCTGAGACGCAAACCCTGGAGCATAAGCGGTCTATCTCTTTCGACAAGTTGCTCATGGCTATCGCCCTGGGCGATACGTCTGTAGAGAACCTAGAGTCCTTAGCGGGGCGATTGGCCAAGCTGAACAAGGGGTTGAACGAGCAGGATCATTATCTGATAACGGCAATCAGCAACGGCGTGAGCCTGATTGATCTGGCTCAGGGATTGCTCGATGCGGGAGATCCTGATCGGATTGAGTCTATGGCTCGTGTTGAGGCATGCGGGGTTGATCCGACACCCGCGCACCTTGCCGCTGCCGCTAAGGAACTGTCCGAGGCCGCCGTAACGCCCTTCCACATCCCGCAGTTGCGCAATATGCTGGTCGCCTTCCAGCAGCGCAACGAGATTGCCGTAGATAACGTGAGCCAGGACGCAGTGCGCGAGGCAGGATTCAGTGCGGGCGCAACCGAAAAGGCCCGCGCAACGGTGGAATCTTTTCGATCCTTCCTCGAACAACACAAAGATGAGATCACCGCCATTCAATTGCTCTATAGCCAGCCTTACGCTGCGCAACGCCCAACCTTCGCGCAGGTCAAGGAATTAGCCCAGCGCCTCGCCCAGCCACCGTTGAGCCTGACAACAGAAGCGCTCTGGCGGGCCTACGCCCAACTGGAGCAGGATAAAGTACGTGGCGCAGGTGCGCGGCGCGTGCTAACCGACCTCGTCGCTCTGATTCGCCACGCAGTACGTCCCGATTCCGAACTGGCACCCTATCCCGAGCAGGTGCGCGCCCGTTACGAGCGCTGGCTGGTTCAGCAAGAATCCATCGGCACACACTTCACCCCGGCGCAACGTTGGTGGCTCGACCAGATCGCCACCCACATCGGCGTGAACCTAAGCATCACCGCATCCGATCTCAGCGGCGGAGCATTCATCAGCCGGGGCGGGCCGCTTGGCGCTCAACGCGCCCTCGGTGCGGGCTGGCAATCGTTGTTGGACGAACTGAATAGCGAGTTGGCGGCGTGATCTAGGCGTGCAGACATTTAAGTAACGCTGTGAGGCGGAACGACGCGAGATTCTTTGCGTCCTTGCGCCTTTGCGTCAAACCACATGCTCGTGTGACGCAAAGACGCGAAGACGCAAAGATATGAAAAGGGTCACGGACGGGATGCTTCGCTGCGCTCAGCGTGACATGTGTAACAGGGTGATTTTTGCTCTTTTGCAAAATAACATATAGCCATCTTCTTGGAGTCGTGAAGGGGAGTCCAGGCTTTAGCCGGCTGAAGCCTGGACTCCCCTTCATAACAGGGATAGGACTGCGATAGCAACGAGCAAGGTTCAAGGCCGAACAAACATCACGTCAGGGCTAGTGCAAAGTCTACAGATCGCCCGTGCCGTAGG
>CAIXLU010000467.1 GCA_903920315.1 uncultured Oscillochloris sp. | reverse complement strand
GCTTCAGCGGCCTTCGTCGAATCTAGCCCGCCCGTTTACGGGCCGGGCGGCTGGGATGACAGCGTGCCTTTTGCGGTAGTGCCATTTATCTACAAGGACTCTGACCATGTCAACGCGACTTTCCCCAACCGACCACCCCATCCACGAGATTCTCCAGGCACGTTGGAGCCCACGCGCCTTTACCTCTGACCCGGTCTCGCCCGCGCAGATCCGCAGCCTGCTTGAAGCAGCCCGCTGGTCAGCGTCAGGGGCAAATGGCCAGCCCTGGAGCTTTATTGTCGCTCCCCGCGAGGATACGCAGACGTTCGAACTGTTGCTGGGTACGCTGGTCGAAGCCAATCAGGTCTGGGCCAAAAACGCTCCGCTGCTCATTCTGGCGGCGGCCCAGGTGCTACGCGAACCGGGCAAGCCCAATCCCTGGGCGCTCTACGATCTCGGCCAGGCGGCGGCGCACCTCAGCATCCAGGCTACGTCCCTCGGCATCTACGTTCACCAGATGGCCGGGTTCTCTCCGGATCAGGCCCGCGCCGCCTTCGCCATTCCAGAGGATTTCCAGCCCGTCACGGTGATCGCCGTTGGTTCGCTCGGCTCGCCCGACGACCTGCCTGCGCCACTGCGCGAGCGCGAGATAGCGGATCGCACCCGCAAGCCTCTCGCCAGTTTTGTCTTCGGCAGCACCTGGGGTACACCCTCGCCGACGCTTAACGGATAGCCGATAGCCGATTGCCGATTGCCGGACTTCCGGCAATCGGCAATCGGCAATCGGCAATCGGCTATCCGTTAATACCCTACCTCCAGCTCGGCCTCCTTCGCCTTGCGTACCTCGTCCGCGATGTGGTTGTTCACGTAGCGGGCAACCTCCAGCAACTCCGGTGATTCGCGCCGCACGTCCCAGCGTTCCTCTGGCAGCGGTACATCCACGATCTCTTTGATCACGCCGGGGCGGGCGCTCATCAGCACTACCCGCTGGGCCATGTAGACCGCCTCTTCAACATTGTGGGTGACGAATAGCACCGTCTTGCGCTGATCGTACCAGTAGTGCAGCAGCTCTAGCTGCAGCGACTCGCGGGCGGTCCAGTCGAGGGCGCTGAAGGGCTCGTCGCAGAGGATCAGCTCTGGCTCGTTGGCCAGTACCCGGCAGACACCGATCTTCTGTCGCATTCCTCCCGATAGCTCGGCAGGATAGGCGTCGGCGTGAGCTTCCAGTCCCTGGCGCTTGATCCAATCTGCGGCTTGCTTACGGGCCTCGGCCTTCGGCAGCCCCTTACTTTCCAGGGCGAAGGCCACGTTCGCCTGAGCGGTCAGCCAGGGGAAGAGGCGCACGTCCTGGTAGATCACCGAGCGTTTCCACGAGGTATTGCCCGCGATACGCTCGCCCGCAAAAAAAACCTCGCCGTGCTGGTAGCTCTCAATGCCGGCGGCAATCTTGAGCAGGGTGGTCTTGCCGCAGCCGCTGGGGCCGATAATCGCCGTGAACGTACCCGCCTCTAGCTCCAGGCTCACGTTCTTTAGCGCGACAATGTCGGGCGGGTAGGTCTTGTGCAGGTTGCGGACGGAGAGTCCGCCCGTGGTGGACTTATGTGCTATCGTCATACACTCGCCCTTATGCTTTGGGAGTTTGGGGGCTGGTGGCCCCCGGAAAGAAACCTTCGGAGGGGATTCGCCCCTCCGAGCCTCCCCTATCGGCTATCGGCTATCGGTTATCGGCTATTGTGAGCCAGCGCAGTCTGCTCGGCAAATATCTCACGCACCTCTTCAACGAGGCGCGCATATTCGGGGCTAAAGCGCAGGTCGGTGGCCGCCCAACGTTGCTCAGGCAGGTTGACTTCAATCACCTTCGCGACCGTACCCGGTCGCGCCGAGAGGATGATCACGCGCTGGCTGATGTAGACCGCCTCCTCTAAGGCGTGCGTCACGTAGATGAAGGTCTTGCGCGTGGTGTGCCAGAGGCGCAGCAGTTCATCACACACCTGCTCGCGGGTGATCCAGTCCAAACCACCAAACGGCTCGTCGGCCAGCAGCAGATCTGGCTCGTTGACGATGGCGCGAGCGATGGCTACGCGCTGCTGCATGCCACCCGACAGCTCGTGCGGGTAACGCTGCAAGAATTTGCTCAGGCCCAGGAAGGTGAGCCAGTGCGTGGCTCTGGCCTCGGCATCTTTAAGGCTGACACCCACCGAGAGCGGGCCGAAGGTGACGTTCTTCAGCACGCTCAGCCACGGGAAGAGGTTCGCGTCTTGGAAGATGATGCCCCGGCGCGGGCTTGGTCCGTGTACTGTTTGTCCACCAACATGCACATGGCCCGCGCTCGGTGGCTCCAGCCCAGCTAACAGCCGTAGCAACGTGGTCTTACCGCAGCCGCCCGGCCCGACGATGGAGACGAAACTGCCCGGCTCAACGCGCAGATTGAGGTGGTTCAGCACCAGCCCGCCGGTCTCGCGGCCAGCACCCTTGGGCCGGGTCTTGCTCACACCGAGCAACTCGACATCGCTTCCCTGGGTCACGGGGACGCCCTGGCTCACCGTTGTGGTCGCTACCATCGAATGATGCCTTTCTGCCAACTGAGCAGCCGATCACGCACTTTAAAGACACCCGAGACGACGATAATGAAGAGCGCACCGAGTACGAGCATAGATGCGTAGACTTTATGGTACTCCGACCAGCCCTGCGCCCAAGTGATGTACCAGCCCAGCCCAGCTTTGACGCCCATCATCTCGGCGACGACGAGGATGGCGAAGGCGGTGCCCAGACTCATGAACAAACCTACGAAGACGTTGGGTAGGGCTGCGGGGATGACCACATGGAGCAGCAGGCGCTTATTGTCGGCACCCAGAGTTTGGGCCGCCTCAAGCAGAGCTTTGGGAACGCCCGCGACTCCCGACGACGTCAGCATCATGACGGGGAACCACGAGGCAAAGGCGATGAGGAAGATGCCGGCGCTGAAGGTGTTGGGGAAGATGACAATCGCCAGAGGGATCCAGGCGGTGGCTGGGATGGGGCCAATCAGGCGCATCCAGAACTGTGCCCAGTTACTGACGTGCTTCGACCAGCCCAGGGCCAGACCACTGAAGATGCCGACGGTGCTGCCGATGACATAGCCGATGATCATCAGGCGCATTGAGTAGGCGATGCTGAGGAGCAGGGTGGGGTAGTCCTCGATGTAGACCCCAATCACCTTACTGGCGGTGGGGAAGAAGGGTGGCTTAATCCAGGCCAGCCGTTCGGCAACCTCCCAGGGAATGAGCACGATGCCCAGGACGATCAGCACGCGGTAGATCGCCAGGACATTCTCGCGCCGACCCTTAGCGATGTAGGCGAATCCCCAGGTCGCCAGCGCGATCCCCAGCACCAGCAGCGCGGCGGGGCTGAGGTAGTCGGCGGGTACCTTAAAGGTGGCCCCGGCCTGCGGGATGAGATTGTGGACGGCCAGCACAGTCAGCCAGATGATCACGGTTGGCCCGGCCCGCAGGTTGATTATCCGGTCGGAGGGCAGCGGAATCGCATCAAGGGGAACGGTCGTTGGCGGCGCGGCGGCGCGATCAACCGCCGAGATGGCGGTGCGTAGCTCTTCTAAGGCCATTGATCAGATACCTTTCGTTTTACCGAGTGTGATCCTCGACTCACCGGGCGTCATCCTCGACTCACCGGGCCTCATCCTCGACTCACCGGGCCTCATCCTCGACTCACCGGGCCTCATCCTCACCTTTCGCCCCCTCACCCCTGCCCCTCTCCCACCAGGGGAGAGGGGCAGGGAGGTGAGGGGGCAAACCTAGCTCACGTTGCAGTAGAAGCTCGACCCTGCGTGGACATGCGACACGCTAGCAGCTAACTGCGGGTTCTCGGCCAGTTCCTTGATCGCACGTGCGGAGAACTGCGGTACCTCGCGATTGGGTGCCGCAAACCCTGTGGCGGGGTAGAGATCTGGCCCTGTCTGGATGAAGGCCAAGTCAACCAGTTTCGCTGGGTCAGTATCCTTGTCCAGCACGCCCACCCGCTTGAGGATTTCGGCAAACTTGCCAAAGTTGGTCTTGCCAATCGTCGCGCTAGGCACGTAGTCGTACAGGTTGAGCAGCGACAGCAGTAATTCTTCCGAGGCGGGGACGTACTTCTTGGCGATGATGATCTTGGCGGCTTCGGGCTTGTTATGCTGAACCCAATAGGCGGCCTTCTGGAAGGCACGGGTGATTGCGGCGGCCTTCTCCGGCTCCTGCTCAACCACTTTCTGCGAGATGCCCAGGAAGCAGCAGTACATTTCCTTGTAGGGAGAGTCGTCGTGGGTACTGAAAACCTGGATGACGGTCTTGTTATTCAGCGCAATCGCCGCGAGCGGGTCGTACATCGCAAACGCCTGGATCTCACCCTTCTGCACCGCCGACTCAAGTTGCTCTGGCGGGAAGATCTTGTAGGTGACATCGTTGATTGGATCGAGGCCCAGGTCGCCTAGCGCCCACTGCACCAGCACTTGCGGCAGACCGCCGAAATTGGTGATGCCCACCGACTTCCCTTTGAGGTCGGCCACCTTCGTGATACCGGTGTCTACACCGGCAAGCAGCCGGATGCAGCCCTTGTGCAGGCCGGTGGTGATACGTACACCCAGACCCTGCTCAATCGCCTTGATCGAGTCTGCCGCATACTGGAGCGCATTGACCCTGTCTGATGCCACTGCCTCTTTCTGCGTGCCTGCAGCCAGGGCAACCAGTTCAGGCTTCATGCCTTCGCGCTCGAAGAAGCCATTCTCATAGCCGATCAGGGTTGCGGCATCGCACGCACCGCCGCCGAAGGCGATCTTCACCGCACCAAAGTTCGCCGAATTCGTATCACCCGGCACGGTTGCGGCGGTAACGGGGGACGCTGACTGCGCGGCACCTGTCGCTGCTGGTGCCGCAGTGGGCGACTGTGCAGCAGGAGCGGACGAACAGGCAGCAAGCGCAAGCCCGCCTGAGAAGATACTCGCGTAGCGTAGGAACTGACGTCGCGAGAGAGCGGGGCGGGCGTTCTGGTCTGAGTCTGATGTGGACATAGAAATCTCCTTCATTCGTTCTTTATTCGCAATACCGCAGAAGTAACCCTGTGCGGCGACACCCGCCGGGGGCTGAAGCCCCCGGCTAGGTCTACGACGGTCGCTGAAGCGACCTGTCTGAGGCCGCTTCAGCGGTCGTCGTAGATCTAGCCCGCCCGTTTACGGGCCGGGCGCTTGGGCTGGCAGGGTGACTTCTGCGGTACTGCCTTTATTCGCAGTAGAGCAGAAGTAACGCTGTGACTTCAGATCCAATATCCATGTCACCCTGAGCGCAGCGAAGGGTCTATCAGGAAACCGGGATAGATGCTTTGCTGCGCTCAGCATGACAGGTGCCTCTATTGCACCGCCAGCGGAATAAGCGGGGCGACCGCCCGTGGGAGCGCAACCCGCGTCTCGTTAACCTTGCGCTCGGTGGGCAGAGATGTGGCACGGGCCGCACTCACCTTTGCGCGCTCGAACTGTGTGGCCTGGAACAGAAACGCCTCCAAGCGCGTGCGTACATTCGTCCCGCCCTGCGCATCGAAGATGATGTCGAGCCAGGGGATCTGGTTTAGGTCGGCACGGATGCGATTGCCCAGTGCTGAGGCGATGATGCTGCCGATGCAGAGGAACGGCACCACATGCAGCAGTCCGGCGCAGCCTTCCCGCGCCATATCCACCGCCGCTCCCGCTGTAAACCCGCCGTTTACAATGCCGATATGGTAGTAGCGCTTGATGTCGTTAATGGTGACGGTGGCCCGTGGCTCGTGCGGGTTCACGTCGCTGAGCAGGTGCCGGACGGTGGCAACCAGATCGGCTTCAACCTGATGCTGGTAGGCATTCTCTAGCGAAACCTGGAGCGCCGTCTGAAGGTTTCCCGCCCCCCGTGCATCCTGCTCGCGCATCCAGTTGATGAAGTAGAAGAACTTGGCAAAGCGCAGGATCTCAACCTCGCCACCGAGCGACTCGATCTGGTTCACGGCATCGAGGTAGAGGTAAGGGTTGTAGAGCATGTAGAAGTCGCCAAGAATACCGATGCGCGGACGGGGTACGCTGCGATCAATCGGCACGGCCTCGAACTCACCCGCGCTCGTGGCCAACGCCGTAACGACACGGCTAGCATCGCCGGTCTCAATCGCCGCAATCACCCGCGCCAGACCATTCTGGTACGCCTGATCGGTGGCCCCGCGCTGGAGTTCGTAGGGTCGGCGCTGAAGCTGGATCCGCAGCAACAGGTCAATGGCGATAAACCCGTGCCAAATCAGGCCGCGCACCACATCGGGGTGGCTGCCCATACCCCGGAAGCCGTTGGTCTTGTCGGGCGAGATAATCTCAACCTGCTCTAGCCCGTTGCTCTGTAGAGCGTCGCGAAAGAGCGAGGTGTAGTTAACGCCGACGCACTTGCGCGAGAGGGCCGGGAAGAAGAGCGCCGAGCGCGCCGGGTCAAAGTCGGGCTGCTTCGCACGGTGCAGCATCCCGCCGATGATCATCAGGCTGAACATGCACTCGCGGCCCTTGCCTACCTCCAGGCCGGTGGCCAGGGTTGCGGGCGACGTGGCGGGCAGCACCTCGGAAGGCTGACCGTAGGCGCGTAACGCGGCGGCAATCGCCTCGCAGTGGTCGCCAATCGCGGGGATGTAGACCGTGCCGGGTTGATCGTGTTGTGTGGTCATGGGAATATCTCCTTAGGTAGGGGCGCGTCGCGACGCGCCCCTACCGATTTTGTTTACACCAGCGCCTCGCGCCCAACCCGCAGACTATCGAAGAACGCCTCGCAGCGGGTCACAATCCCTGCGTCTGCCGAGTGCTCGTCCAGTTCAAGCTCCAGAAACGGCTTGTCGCCCATGATGCGCTGGAAGAACCCAATGAAGAAGGCATCCGGGCCGCAGCAGAAGTTGGTCACGTAGATTGCCTGGAGGTGCGGGTTGTCACGGATGATGATGCCCGCCGCCAGGATGGACTGGCCGCTTGGCGAGCTGATCTTGGAGTAGTAGGGCGCAATATCAACCGTGTTGGTCGGCAGGAAGTCAATCGGGATGGGCAGCACGCCCAGCTTGCGCAGCTTGTAGGGCAGATCCTGGCAGACCCCCAGGTCGGCGGTGTTGTAGGGGCGTCCAACCAGCACCACCGCTGGCTGCGATCCATCGAGCGTAGCCAGGATCTCCTGCCCGCGCTGGCGGATAGCATCGTTAAACGCCTGGATCGCCGCGAACGCTGCGGTATCGGCCTCGGCAATGTACTCAGGTGAGATGTCCAGGCCGAGTTGCTGGGTCAGGTCGTGGAGTTCCTGGCGGCGAGCGGTCTCGGAGCGCAGGCGGAAGGGCAATGAGATCAGGCGCTGACCGCCGCGTGTGGCACTATCAATCTGCTGCGGCACGATGTAGGCCGAGGCCGATACAAACGGGCAGTAGTTCGCGTCGAGTTGACCCGGCCCGCCATCCTCGCGGTTGATCATGCTCGGCAGCACAATCGCGTCAACGTCCTTGTCGGCTAGATTCAGCGTGTGCCCGTGAACCAGCTTGGCCGGTAGGCACGACTCAATCCCGGCGTGTTCCAGTGTCGTCTTGATAATCTCCGGGTTGGTCGGCTCCGAAAGGACAATCTCGATGTCCAGGGCCTTAAATAGCGTGCGCCAATAGGGAAAGATGTCGTGGAAAGTCATGGCGCGAGCCAGGGCGATACGTGGCTTGCCGGTGCGCGGCCCCTCAGGCGGGACGTAGTCACCCAGGAGCAGGGCGCTACGCTCGGCAAACAGATCCGGGATGCGGCTGGCCTGGCGAGACTTGGAGTATTGCTGACCGATCTCCTCAAAAATGTCGCAGCGCGCACCGTAGAAGATCGGAGCCTCGCCCGCGATCACCACCTTACTCACGTCGCAGATGTTCGGGCAGGCCCGGCACTCAAATGTGGTCGTCTCGTAGTGGCGGTCGCTCAGGTCGAAGCCCTTAAAGCGGGTCGGCACATCCTCGCCAACCGCCCGCCGCTGCGTGAGATCCTCCATCGCCAAGATCGCCACGCCAATCGCGCCCGTCACATCGTGGTGCGGCGGCACGATAATCTGGCGATCTAGCAGGGTCTGGAAGGCCGCAACCACGCTCTGGTTCCAGGCCACGCCGCCCTGGAGAAAAACCTTCTTGCCAATCGGGCGATTGTTCACCACCCGGTTGAGGTAATTCTGGGCAATCGCGTAGGCCAGCCCGGCAGTGAGTTGATCAAGCCCGGCCCCCTGTTGCTGGTGGTGGATAACGTCCGACTCCATAAAGACGGTGCAGCGCTCGCCCAACCCGGTCGGTTGCGCCGCTCCCAGAGCCAGTTCGCTAAAGTCGGCCTTGATGTTGAGGTCGAGCCGCTCGGCCTGCTCCTCAAGGAACGAGCCGGTGCCCGCCGCGCAGGCGCTGTTCATGGTGAAGTCCACCACCGCGCCGTGGCTCAGGCTGATGTACTTGCTGTCCTGTCCGCCAATCTCGAAGATTGTATCCACGCCGGGATCAATCGCTGTGGCGGCACGGGCCTGCGCGGTGATCTCGTTACGCACCACATCGCCGCCCACAAAATCGGCAGTCAGGTAGCGCCCCGAACCGGTGGTACCCACACCTTGCACACTGACCGTATCACCCACCTCGGCGCTGATCTCGTGCAGACCGGCACGCACCGCCTCTAGCGGTTTACCCGCCGTAGAAAGGTAACGCCGAGCGACAACATGCCCGTGGGCGTCAATCAGGGCCAGGTTGGTGCTGATCGAACCGACATCAATCCCCAGGTAGACTGGCAGGGGCGCGTCAGCCCTCACCCCCTGCCCCTCTCCCAGTGGGAGAGGGGTAGGGGATGAGGGGCGCGGACTCAGGCCAATATCGTAGATCGGCAGGGTGAACGAGCAACTGCCGAGGGCCGGCAGGGGCTTGTGGTTCGTCTGCTCCTCGTGAGTCAGCTCCTCCAGGCCAGCGAGATCAAGCACGACCGGCTGGCTTGCGTCAGACGCGGCATCCCACGCGATCAGGGCGGTACCCAGGGCGGCCATAATGTGGTGCTGCTCAGGGATGATTAGCTCACCCGGCTTCAGGCCCAGCACCGTCTCGAAGGCGCGCACCACGCCCTGGTTGTAGGCCACGCCGCCCTGGATCAGCACTGGAGCCACAAACGCCTTACCCTTGCTGATCACGCCCTTAAAGTTGCGCGCCAGGGCGTGGCAAAGGCCCGCCAGGATGTCGGGCAGGGGCGTCCCCTTCTGCTGGAGGTGGATCATGTCGGACTTGGCGAAGACCGTGCAGCGCCCCGCGATACGGGCCGGGCTCTCGGATTGCAGCGCCAGGGTGCCAAACTCGCCCTCGATCTCAATCCCCAGGCGCTCGGCCTGCTGGTCGAGGAACGAGCCCGTGCCAGCAGCGCAGATCGCGTTCATGGCGAAGTCACGCAGAGCCAGCTTATCCTGTCCCTCATCCCACTCCAGGGACAAAAACTTACTGTCCTGGCCGCCAATCTCAATCACCGTGCGGGCATGAGGGTAGTACTCACTCACGGCGCGAGTCTGAGCGATCAGCTCATTGACGTGCTGCCCCCCAATGGCCCGTGCGATTCGCTCGCCACCCGATCCCGTCAGCCCGACCCCGGCCACCTGGGTTAGATCAAACTCCGCTCCGAGATCGCGCAGCGCCTGGAGCAGAGTCTGCTGCGATTGTCCGTTCGAGCGCAGATAGCGGTGCCCCAGCAGGGCACGGGCACGATCCAGGACAACCACCTTCACCGTGGTCGAGCCAACATCAATCCCGAGAAACAAGTCACTCATAGGTAGCCTTTCGCACACAGCAAAGCGAGCTCGGCGAGAGCCGGACGACCGATACGAGCCAATATGAGTACAGCACTGTACGGGTGAAACAAGGAGTCAGGGTTCAGGTGCCCGACCGCACCCCCTCACCCCCCTGCCCCTCTCCCACCGGGGGAGAGGGAAGATACCGCAGCAGGACGCTTTCGACTCCCCCTCTCCTGTTCTGGGAGAGGGGGCTGGGGGGTGAGGGCTGCGCGGCGCCTGAGATTGTATAGTTTGTTGATCAAGTTAGTATAGTTCTTATATAACATGAAGCCTGAAGTTGTCAAGGCGCAGCGCCGATTAGTTGTGACATTTTTACAAAAGTGCGCAGACAGTTTCTTTTTGTTAATAAAATAACGCAAACATATTAAAATACGATAAATAAAGATCTGCTTTGCACCAGCCCTGGTACAACAAATTTGTCACTTGACGACAGCGGAATGGATGCCGTATATTTATATTTCGCCGTTGGTTCTAGCATACAAAAAAGAACATTTATAGCATTACACTAACGCTGCAAATGTTCTCCACAGGTTGTGAGGGGAAGTCAAAAAAAACCAACTTCTCCCCTTAGACAAGGTTTCAGAGTGGCCAATTTTACTTTACACTCTTGACATACTTCCCACCCCTAGCCCCCCCGCAAGCGGGGGGAACCAATGCATTGTTCCCCCCCGCTTGCGGGGGGGCTAGGGGGGTAGAACTGTAAAGTATCTGCGAACCTTGTCTTACAATCAAAACTAGGATCACTACTTCATCAGGAGAGGTAGTAAGGATGTTAATCTCAATATGCGTCGCTTCGGTGAGAGGTGATTCTCTTCCGTATCTTGTTTCGTCTATTAATTCACAGACATTTCAAGATTGGGAATTAATTATTGCCACCCAAGGCAACGACCCTCACCTCTTGTCCTTTATCAATCAGAATGCGCAACACGACCCACGCATATCCTTCATGCACATACCGAGATACGGAAAGTCCTATGCGCTCAACCACGCAATAGACGCAGCAAAAGGTGACATTATCGCCTTTACCGACGATGATTGTGTTGCGGCACCTGACTGGCTAAAGGTTACGACCGATTGTTTTAGGCAGGATACCCGCGTGGGTATTGTTGCCGGAAACCTTGTCCCACCTCCCCTTCAGCGATGGTGCATCTCTACCTGCCCAGCGACGTACACCATTGAGTATATTTATCGGCCACAAGAGGAAAACCACAGAGCGCCATTGGGGTTTTATTTCGGGGGCGCGAATATGGCTATGCGTCGTCCTGTCTTAGATCTGGTTGGACGCTTTGATCCATACTTAGGGCCAGGTACTGCGTTTCCTGCAGCAGAGGATCTTGACTTTATCCTGCGTGCCGAAGCTATGGACGTTGTGATGTGGACAACTCCACGATCGATTATCTACCATACGTATGGTCGAAGATTCGGCATTCGTAAATTCATTAAACACCATCGTGGATATGCATTGGGGAGCGGTGCATTAGGGGCAAAAATGAATCTGTGGAATCACCGGTTGTCAGCAGATTGGAATAGAAGGGTGGGGCTATGGGAGTCAGCCGTTAGCTTCATGAGAAATCCCCCGCGAAGGCTGTTGGATGCCTCTTTTTCTTTGGACGGTGTTATTGGTGCCTTTGCCTTTACTATTTCCGTGCCGTTAATATTAATAGGTAATGGTATCGGGGCTTTTGTTGTGCGAGAATTAACCATTCGTGGCATAGATCTGATAAGTAAATTCGCTTATCTCAAGAATGGCGCTATGTATTCAATTGGTTTTTTAGGAGCTATTATGGTTCTAGAATCACTTGGCGAGCATTTTCCTTTCTGGT
>CAIXLU010000466.1 GCA_903920315.1 uncultured Oscillochloris sp. | reverse complement strand
TGGAAGTTTTTAATCGTCCCATCGCGAACACCATGTCACCCTGAGCGAAGCGAAGGGTCTTGCAGGAAGCCGGGAAAGATGCTTCGCTGCGCTCAGCATGACATGTGACGCCGGGATACTTAAAAATTTCCGCTTCCCTAACGCTGTTGCGAACCTTGTTTCTACTTATTTTATCACGCACGTTGATTACGCTCAGTGATTTTTCTCCCCAATACAGAGCTGTTGCAAAGTCACGTGCCCGGCCCGTAAACGGGCGGGCTATCAATTGCGAAGGCCGCTGAAGCGGCCTGTCTGAGGCTGCTTCAGCGGCCTTCGTCGTTAATAGCCGAGGCGTTTACGCCTACGGCACGGGCGATCTGCGAACTTTGCACTAGCCCTACTCCCCAACATACCCGCGTGCCCGTAGCTCCGCGATAAACCGATGGTACGGCTCGTCGTAACGGGCCGCGTCAGGACGAGGGGCAACCTCGGCGCGGGCGTGGCTCATGGCGCGGGTGGCGGCACCTAGGCCAGAGTGGGTATGGGCGGCGGCGAGGACGGCGGCACCGAAGGCGGCTTCAACTTCGCGGGGCACGATCAGGGTTCGGCCCAGCACGTCGGCACGGATCTGGAGCCAGATCGGGCTACGCGCCCCGCCCCCCGCTGTGCGAATCGGCCCGTCTACACCATATCCCATCGCCTCTAGCTCCGCGTACGCCAACCGTTCTAGGTAGGCTACTCCCTCCAGGATCGCCGTATACTCTACCTCACGGTTGTCGCCCGCACCTAGCAAGAATCCCTCGGCAGCGGGGGCAACAAAGGGGAAACGTTCGCCTCTGCCCTGGAGCGGATAGCAGAGTGCGCCGCTCGGCGTGATGGCGGCGGCGTGCGTATCGAGGGCAGCTAAGTCAGCGTTGGGGAAGCGGGCAGACAGGGTGCCTCCACCGGTGTTGCTAGCCGCCCCCGGCAGCCAGTGGCCGTCGGGGTGACGGTGGGCGTATACGCGACCTTGTGGGTCGTGCGGCAGTTCTATGCTAACACCCTTGAACACGAAGGTGGTGCCAAGAACGCTGAGCCACTGGCCCGGTTCGACGGCCCCGCCCGCGATCTGGGCGGTGCAGCCATCGCTCATACCGGCAACAACGATAGCCGTAGGCGGCAAGCCAGTCTCCTCGGCAGCCGCACGCGATACGGCGGCGATGGGACTGGCCGGAGGTACGATCCGTGGCAGCTTGGACAGGGGTAGGTCGAGGGTGGAGAACAACTCCGCAGGCCAGCGCATGGACACGAGGTCGTAGCCGCTTTTGAGGGCGTGGCTCCAATCGCTCACCGCGTAGTCACCACTCAGCCGACCAACGATCACGTCGGCGGCGTGGGCCACGTGAGCGGCGGTGTCCAGGGATTCGGGCGCGTTACGGCGCAGCCAGAGCAGTTTGGGTAGACCAAACGAGGCGTCGAAGCGATAGCCGAGGCGGGCGCAGAGATCGGCGGCGGCCAGATTCAGCTCAGCAGCCTCGGATGTGGCCCGACGGTCGCTGTACATGATCGCCGGACCAACCGGGCGACCCACGCTATCAAGCAGGCAGATCGTGCCCGAAGTGGCGGTGACGGCAAGGGCAACGATTGATGTCGCCTCGCTGCCAAGGTGAGCAGTAACGACGCGCAAACAGGCGACAGCGGCAGCCCACCAGTCATCGGGGAACTGCTCGGCACGCCCGCCAGGGCCAACCTGGGTGGAGAGCGGTGCAGAGGCGCGGGCACGCACCGTGCCGCTAGCGTCGGATACCAACACACGCACACCCTGCGTCCCCACGTCAGTACCGGCGAAAAGGGGTGTATGATGCGGGTGCATGAGGAGCCTTTCTGGGCACTACCGCGAAAGGTACGCTGTCATCCCAGCCGCCCGGCCCGTAAACGGGCGGGCTAGATTCTGCGAAGGCCGCTGAAGCGGCCTCAG
>CAIXLU010000465.1 GCA_903920315.1 uncultured Oscillochloris sp. | reverse complement strand
CAGGAGGCAGGAGGACAGACTCCTGCTCCTGTGCCCCTGCCTCCTGCGCCCTGCCTCCTGCCTCCTGCCCGCCTGCCTCCTGCGCCCCTGCCTCCTGCGCCCCGCCTCCTGCCTCCTGCCCGCCTGCCTCCTGCCCGCCTGCCTCCTGCCCCTCCGCCTCCGGCACAAACACCACCGGCCCTTCGCCCGCATGCGGCGCATCGTCTAGCGATACCATTGCAGAGGCCAGACGCTCTAGGCGCTCGGGTGTCAGCAGATCACCCGGCGGGGCCAGTTCCACTCCCAGAATGCGCTCGTCCGTGTCCAGATCGAGGATCGCCGTCTGCTCCAGAGCTACGGCCCGCGCCGCTACCCCGCCAGAGATCAGAATTGACAGGAAGCCCGTCTCCATGTCCAGACGACCGAACTCATCATCGAGGGCCAGTTCGAGCTGATCGAGGGTAATCTCATCGTCCAGATCAAGGCGCAGGCCAACCACTCGGCCATCGCCGTCCAACAAAAGGCTGGCCGGGTATTCCAGCGTATAAACCGCCTGCCCCGCCTCAAGTTCCGTGAAGTAGGCGTAGAGCGTACCGGCCTCGGGATCGTGTGAAAATTGTAGCACTATCGCCTCCGGCGATGAATTCTAGTGGATAGAAGTGGTTAGCAACTTCGTGACTAACCATATCCACAACAGGTTAGAGACGAGGAATCAGGTATCCCGCTTCATGTGTGTGATCACCTGTCGCCGCAGCTTCGTCGGCTCCTCGCTGGGTTGCGGCAACTGCGGCGACTTTGGCGATTCGGTCTCGTCAATCAGCTTTGAGTAGAGATAGCTGAGCAGAATTCGCACCACCGCCGCCATCGGGATAGCAATAAAGAGACCGAAGGCTCCACCGATAGCCCCACCCGCCAGGATGGCAAAGATCACCACCACCGGGTGCAGTCGTACCAGCGGCCCCATCACATTAGGGATAATAAAATTATCCTCGATCTGGCGCAGCGTGAAGTAGATCACCCCAACCAGGGCGGCCATACTGCCGTGGGAAAGGCCAAAGGGCATCTCGGACTGAAAGAGTGTGGAGATAATCGCGATCCCGGCTGCCGACCACGGCCCGATGATCGGCAGAATCTCCAGAGTGCCCGAGGCGACCGCAATCACCAGGGCGTAGGGCACTTGGAGGATCGTAAGCGGAATAAAAAGCAACACCGACATAATCACAATCAGGATGAGCTGCCCACGGATGTAGGCGCTAAACACCCCGTCAATCTGCGTACCCAGATTGCCAATCTCGGCGCGATAGGGCGCAGGGATCAGGTTCGCCGCCCAGGTTTTCAGCTCGCCCGCCTCCATCAGCAGGTAGAAGGTCGCGATGAGATATACGAGGAGATAGATAACCGATTCGAGCGCCGAGACCACCAGGCGCGGAACATTCCCGCTCATCCACGTTCCCAGATCGCGAACCAGACTGATCAACTGATCTTCTACCGGGGCCAGATTGATCACAAAGCCAAACAGATCGAACTCCTCACGACCCTCGAAGATGCCCCGAATCTCAGTCGCCAACTGCGGTGCAGCGCGGGCCATATCACCTGACTGTTGCATAACAATCGGCCAGATCCAGGTGAATAGACCATAGATGAGCAAAAACGCGATCACGTAGAGTACGACGATCCAGATCGCACGGCGCACCCTGGTGCGCCGCTGCAACCAACTCACCAGCGGATTAAACAGATATGCCGTGATGATCGCCGCGATAAAGGGTGTCAATACGTGGACAACTTGCTGGAAAAACATGATGGTCAGGGCGATGATAATGGCTGCCGTGATCAGCTTATACTGCGCCGAGAAGCGAATCGGCTGCGACTCTTGCGACATAGTGCCTTCCCTCAACATCGTAAAACAAAATGACAGGGAGTAAAGATTGGGTATGAAAAGGTCATAAAAACAGCACGCCCCGACCATATCGTGCGTCGAGCCGTGCCGTTATTATACCGCGTTTGTTCTCGTATCGCCCGCCGGGACGCTTCGCTTCGCTCAGCGTGACAGATCACCGGGGTACTTACACATCAGACTGCTGCGCTCGGCGCAGGGGAATGTCAGCTTTCAGATGATCACTTGCCTCGCCGCGCAGCAGCGTAACCTCGATCTGATCGGGGTCAATCGCCGGCAAATAGCGCGCCAGCACAGCGGCAATATCAATCTTCATCTGCTCCTTCATCTCGGGCGTGAGCTTATAGCGGTCGTCGACGAGCACCGTCGCCAGGCGTTCCTTAGCAACCTGAGCGCTGCGCCCTTGCCGCCCGTTGAACAGAGAGTCGAAGAAGCCCACATCCGTCCCTTTCCGCTACGAGCGTCGCCGGCCGAACATCCCAAATAGCCGCTCAAACATGCTTTGCTGATCGGTGATTGCCATAAACGGCACATTCTCGCCGGTGATTCGCCGCGCAATATTGAGAAAGGCTCGTCCGGCCAGAGAATTCTGATCGTACACTACCGCTTCACCACGGTTGGTCGAGGTGACAATCGTTTCGTCGTCGGGGACAATCCCAATGAGTTGGATCGCCAGCAGTTCCAGCACATCGTCTACCGAGAGCATCTCGCCACGGTTCACTAACCTTGGCTTAATCCGGTTCACGATCAGGCTCGGCGGCCCCTTCTCCGCTGCTTCCACCAGGCCAACAATCCGGTCGGCATCGCGTACCGCCGAGACCTCGGGGGTCGTGACGATCACCACCTCATCGGCACCGGCAATCGCATTGCGGAAGCCACCCTCGATCCCGGCTGGGCTGTCAATCAGCACATAATCAAATTCCTGACGGAGCTGGTTCGTCAGATCAATCATCTGCGCAGGACTGACCGCATCCTTATCGCGGGTCTGTGCGGCGGGCATCAGGCAGAGTTCCGGCAGGCGTTTATCTTTAATCAGCGCCTGACGCAGCCGTGCCCGTCCTTCCACCACATCCACCAAATCGTAGACGATGCGGTTCTCCAGGCCCATCACCACATCGAGATTGCGCAGCCCAATGTCGGCATCAATAACGGCCACCTTTGCTCCCTGCATCGCCAGGGCAGTGCCCAGGTTTGCGGTGGTGGTCGTCTTGCCCACGCCGCCCTTGCCCGATGTGATCGTGATGATACGCGCCATAGTACTCCCTAACCCCTTTTGGAACCTTCCCATGGCTCCACGACGATCTGGCCACCCTCGATCCGTGCCGTCTCCGGGCCGTTCCGTCCCGCGCCATCGGGAGCGCGGGTGATCTGCTCGGCGATGCGCAGTTGGGTTGGCCGCAGCTCTAAGGCGCACACCACCGCTTCGGCATTACCTAGGGCACCGGCGTGAACAAGGCCGCGTAGCCGCCCCCACACGACCACGCTCCCCCCGGCGATCAGCTCGGCCCCCGGATTCATATCGCCGATCAAGGTGATGTTGCCGTGATGGCGGAGTACCTGGCCCGAACGGAGGGTACGTGTCACCAACATCCCGTCATGCTCATTCGCGGGATTCGGCATGGCTGGCTCCGGGTAACGCGGCAGCGGTCGTGCCGTCAGACCCGATGCTCGTGCAGCGTCCCGGCTTTCGCGAGCCGTGGCACCAACCGACTCAACCTGCACCCCGTGCTGCTGCATGAGTTCAAGCAAGGTGGCCATCTGCACATCACTGAGCGTCCGATCACCAATCTCTAACATCAGACGAGCCCCGACGAAGAAGCCACTTTTCTGGGCGAGCTGCTGAGACAGGGCTTCCCTTAGCACCTGCCAGTCAACCGCATCGTCAAGCCTGAGCCGAAGCCCATCGCGGCCCCCTTTAATACTGATCAGGTCGCTCATGCCCCTGTATCCATATTTAAACGAGTCTTATGTGCCAATTATAGCATAGTAGGGCCAATTGTGAGCTTTACACTCTATTGCCCACCCACAACGAGTGGCGTGACTAATTCCGGATCAATGGGCATCACCGGACAGATAGGTGACCGATTTGCGAGGGGGGCTACCTTAAAATACGCCTGCATAATCTGCGTCACCGCCGGTACGGCCATGGTTGATGACCCATCGCCGAGATCGCCCGTACCCTCAAGTAGCACGGCCACCACAATCTGCGGGTCATCGAAGGGTGCAAAGCCAACAAACCACGAGTGGCTCTGACGCTTGCCATCAGGCGTCACGACTGGCCCAAACTCAGCCGTCCCCGTCTTCCCGGCAATACTTAGCCCTGAACACTCATCGCGGGCTGCAATATTCAGCCCTTTTGTGACAGACTGGCGCATACCATCGCGGATAACCGCCAGATACTCCGGGTTCACCGGCACCTTCGACTTTATCTCAGGCATAATGGTACTCAGCACGGTGCCGTTGGCGTCGGTGACCGTACTCACCACATGCGGGCGATAGACAGTGCCATCGCGGGCGATGGCCCCGGCTGCCGTCGCCAGTTGGAGCGGCGTGACTTGAAGGTAGCCCTGGCCAATCGCCGTGTTATAGGTGTCGCCTGTCGTCCAGCTCTCGCGCAGAGTCTGGGCCTTCCACGTTTTCGTTGGCACCATACCCGGCCTCTCTCCCGCTATATCCACACCCGTGATGCGGCCCAGGTTAAACCACGAAAGCCCCTCAACGAGCTGATCAATGCCTAGCCCAGGGGTGCGAAATGCCCTGGAATCGAGATTCACCACCTGATCGTTACCACCGGCTATCGAGGCAAAGAAGACATTCGAGGAGAGTCGCAGTGCGTCAATGATGGTAATCTCACCGTTATCACGGTTGCGTAGCGAGTTAGGCAACACAAAGTCGGCCCCGCCCCGCTCGATGAGCCGGATGAGCCCAGGGTCGCGCAGCTTCGTGTCAGGCGAAACGATACCATCCTGAAGGGCCGCTGACCCAACAAACTGCTTGAGTGTCGATCCGGGCGGATACTGCCCAGAGATTGCCCGATCAAGCAGCGGCGCTGCCTGTGGGTCTGTAGGCGAGAGCAACATCTGAAGATCGGCGGCACGCGCCGGATCAACCCAAGCATTGTTATCATAGGTAGGGATGCTCACGATGGACAGAATGCGACCGTCACGCGGGTCAATCGCCACCGCGACACCATTTGTAATGGGCCGATAGTCATGCTTGTACGTCTCTTTAATATTTTGCCGCCGCCGCTCGCCCTCGGCAATCCAGCGGCGCATGATCTGCTCAACCGCTGTCTGAAAGCCGATATCAATCGTCAGCACCAAATTATGTCCGTTCTGAACAGGGCGTACGATGCTCGGTGGACTTGCCGGACGCTCCAAGGCGTCAACGAGCAAGGTTTGAATGCCCGGGCTGCCCCGCAATTGGGCCTCATACGCGACCTCCAGGCCATCCTTGCCGATACGGTCATCGCTCTGGTAGGGCGGCTGGCCAATGCTGCTCGGGTTGATTCGCTTGGAGATAAGACCGCACGTGCCGACGTGGTTCACGAGATCGTTCAGACTGGTGAGCCATGAACTTGCCGGGTTCTCGGCCACCAGCTCGCACTCATTCACCCGACCAATGTAGCCAAGCGTGTGCGAGAACGAGGAGACCGCACCACTCTGCGGGTAACGCCGCCGATAACCCTCCTCCACCAGCACGCCGGGCAGGTAGTTACTGTTCTCACGGATCACCAGGGCCAGTTCCAGCGGAATATCTTCCTTTACGATCAGCGTTTCGTAGCGTCGGACATCCTGACGATCAATCTGAGCCTCGATTGGGCTATTGAGTCGCAGGACATCGCGGTAGGTCTGGGCCACAGCGAGGGCGCGCAGCGTGTTGGCCGGGGCAATGGTGAGGGTAAGCGGTGAGCTTGCAATAACAGTTGGCAACGATACAACGCCGCTCATGTCGCTCCGCAGACCAGGACGGATATCCAGTATGTTCGTGGGCGAAAGAGTGAGCGTACTCGTCAGAGCGGCGATCTGACTCACCCGCGCCAGCACCATATCGCGTCGCTGCGGATCACCGCTCCGCGAAGGTAGTCGTCCGGGGACAATCGCAATATTGTAGATGGGCACACTCTCCGCGAGCAGTGTCTTACCATCAGCAGCGAAGATCTCGCCTCGGCGGGGGGGCAGCATCAGCGAGCGCCGAGTCATCTCCTCAGGCGTATCACCGAATCGCTGCGGGTTATTACTGGCAATCTGAATCTCGTAGAGCCGACCGCTCAGCACCACAACCATGAGCAGCAGCAGCACCTTCAGCACAATTAATCGGGGCATAGGCGATCTCTCATATCTGCGCACGCAGCATCCAGCGCAGGATAAAGAAGACGGGCAGTGCCAGAATGAGCGCCACAAGCACCCCAGGGATGAGGGTGACCCGTGCGATATTGCCCCAATCTATTGGTGGCGACTGGAGCAGCAGCGCCAGCACAGACTCATAGATCAGGCTACCGACAAGTACAGCGAGGATCGGCAGCAGCGGCCCTTCAATCCGCAGATGACGGGTGGATGCCGCCACGACGAATGCGGAGAGCAGCATCGCGAGAGCGTGGCTTCCGAGGGGTGTCGTGGTAAGAATATCGAGCGAAAGCCCACCGTAGAGTGACCAGCGCAAGCCACGGATCACCCCACTATCGGGGAAAGCCGAACCCACACCGATCAGTGTGCGACAGATCGTCAACACGAGCATCAGTGGCGCACTAAAACCTAGCGGCGTGGGCATCAGCGTCACTTGTGCTAAGGCAAGGGTCCCAATGCACACGATCAGCACGAGTTCACGCGCCAGCAACTCCTCTAGCCGTCTTGGTTGAGGATCACCCACACGTAGCGCACCTGGTCGGGGTCAACGAAAGGTCGCAGCTCAGCCGACTGCTCCTGGCCGCTCGAACTCACCGTCTCCACCGAGCCGATAGGAATATTAGCTGGAACCGCCGCCAAATCGAGAGGGATACGCATAGATCCAGTGAGTCCCGCACTCACCACCGCATCTCCACGTGCGATGAGGGTGTTGCGATCCACCTGAACGAGGCGGAGGCGCGAACCCTGCTGCCATTGGCCCTGAACCAGCCCGAGACCGGACTGGGCGGCGTGAATGATGTGGGCACTCACTTGGCTGCTAAAATCAGTGATCAGCAGTACTTCCGCCGTATGGGCCCCGGTCGACTCGATAATGCCCACCAGAGCTGCCGGGTCGCCCGGATGCTGGCCGATCACCGCCATGCCCGCTCGTACCCCATCGGTTGTCCCTCGTGCAATGGTCATCACCCGCCGACCAGCGTCTGAGGAACGTACCGCTACCTCTGCCCCGAGCAGATGCCAGGGCTGCTCGCGCTGAATTTGAAGCTGCTGGCGGAGGGATGCATTCTCAACCTGACTCTGCTGCAAGCGCAGGTTATCGGCCTTCAACTGGCTATTTTCTTGCTCTAAGGCGCTGACCTGGGCGCGCAGATCCGCCGCACTGCGTGGGGAGCCGACCAGATCCGCTGCCTGATCACGCAGATTCGTCAGCACCAGCGCTGCCGGGGTGACGCTCTGTTGGATAAGAAGCCGGATCGGTGTGATCACTCCCTGCCGATCAAGAATGATCAGCACCCCCGCAACCAAGCAGAGTACCAGTGCGAATACAAACGGTCGGCCCGATGCCGGTGTGTTTGAGCGATCACGCCGCAGCCGAGCCGGTATATCATCAAAGAAGTCGTGCATATGGGGGTACGGTTGGGACAAGATTTCAGATTGCAGATTTTAGATTGCAGATTTACCGCAACAGGATGCGCCGCATGTACCCAAACTGTCAAGCACCTACGAACCTTGTCTTAGAAGCTGTCTGAAAAGGTCACATATCCCGCGAT
>CAIXLU010000464.1 GCA_903920315.1 uncultured Oscillochloris sp. | reverse complement strand
GGCTGGACGCCGCCCCTGGCCCTGCCCGCACCGAGCGACCTGCACGCAGCCGAGCGTCTGCTGGTTGATTTCGCTGATCGGGCCGACCTGCACGATAAGCTGACCAAGGCGGCAAAGGCAGCCGGGCTGGGCAGCGCCGCTGCCTGGAAGTCGCTCCAGGCCCAGGGCATCTACCGAGGCAGCGGTGCGGCCACCGGCAAGGTGGCCATGCTCTTCCCCGGCCAGGGCAGCCAGTACCTGAACATGGGCCGCGAGTTGGCCCAGCTCTCGCCTGAAGTCGCCGCCGTCTTCACCGAGGCCGATGCGGTGATGACGCCCATTCTCGGACGCTCGCTGACCAGTTACCTCTTTGTGGACAGCGAAGATCCGGCGGTGCTGAAGAAGGCCGAGCGCGAGCTAATGCAGACGGCGATCACCCAGCCGGCCATGCTCACCCTCGACATCGCCATGATGAAACTCCTGTCCACCTACGGCGTTCACCCGGATATGGTGATGGGCCACTCGCTCGGTGAGTATGCGGCCCTGGTGGCGGCGGGGATCATGCCCTTTTCCGAGGCGCTGGAGGCTGCCGCCGCCCGTGGTGCCGAGATGACCCGCGTCAGCATGGCCGATAACGGCTGGATGGCGGCGGTGATGGCTCCCCTCGACGTTGTTCAATCCACCCTGGCCGAGATTGACGGCTACGTGGTGGCGGCGAACATCAACAGCTACGGCCAAGCAGTCATTGGCGGCGAGAGCAAGGCCGTCGAGACGGCCATCGCCAGCTTTGTGGCCAAGGGCTTCCAGGCTCAGCGCATCCCGGTTAGTCACGCCTTCCACACCCGCATCGTCGCCCCAGCGGCCAAGCCGCTGCGCAACGTCCTCAACCGCCTGCACATCAACGAGCCCGCCCTGCCCCTGGTGGCCAACGTCACCGGCGACCTCTACCCGACCACGGTTGAGGGGATCAAGGATATTCTTGAGCAGCAGATCGCCTCGCCCGTGCAGTGGGTGAAGGGATTGGAGACGCTCTACGCGCAGGGATGCCGGGTCTTTATCGAGTGCGGACCGAAAAAGGCACTCAAGGGCTTTGTTGATGACGTGATCGGTCGTAAGCCCGACATGGTCTCACTCTTTACAAACCACCCGAAGACCGGCGAGATCGCCAGCTTCAACCAGGCTCTCTGCGGCCTCTACGCCGCCGGGGTTGAGCCGCAACCTGCGAAAGTTAAGCCGATGCCTACGAATACTCATGGTGCGCCGGTCGCCGTAGGGGCGTCTCGCGAGACGCCCCTACCCGCGCCCCTACCCGCGCCCCTACCCGCGCCGGTTGCCGCACTGCCCCCGGCTGGTCTGGACGCCCTCAGCGCCCTGCTGGCCCAGGCGCTCCAGGCCATGCAGCCGCAGGCTACGGCCAGTGGCCCGCAGCCCTTCGACCGCAACGCTACGCCGCTCGGCTCGATTGTAATCAGTGGCACGGGCCTGGGACTCCCCGGTGCCAGCAAGTCCCTGATGGACCCCGACAACGTCCAGCGCATTCTGCGCGGCGAGCAGTTCATTGACCTCATCCCCGAGCGCTTCCGCAACCTGATGCTGCGCAAAAACATTATCAGGCTGGTGAAGGGCGAGGACGGCAGCGGCCAGTTTGTCTCGATTGACCAGCCCTCGGATGTTATTCGTCTGGCCGGGCGCGCTGGCAGCTTCGACCTGCACGCCGAGTATGGTGTGCCGACTGCGCTGATCGAGGCGCTCGACCGCACTACCCAGATGGCCATAGCCGCTGGTCTGGACGCCCTGCACGAGGCCGGGTTGCCTCTGGTGCAGACCTACCGGCGCACCAGCCGGGGCACCGACCTGCCCGACCGATGGATGCTCCCCGAGTCCCTGCGCGACGAGACCGGGGTGATTTTCGCCTCGGCCTTCCCCGGCATGGATCGCATGACCGACGAACTGGAGCGCTACCACGCCTCCGAGAACCGCCAGGCCCAGCTTGACCAGCTTGACCAGCTACGTGGCGTGATCAGCGATCCTGCCGCCCTGGACGAGATCGGTCGGCGTAGTGCGGCCCTGCGCGAGGAGTTGGCCCGCGAGCCCTACACCTTCGACCGACGCTTCCTCTTCCGCGTGCTAGCGATGGGCCACAGCCAGTTTGCTGAGTACATCGGCGCACGTGGCCCGAACACGGCGGTCAATGCGGCATGTGCCAGCACCACCCAGGCTATCGCGGTCGCCGAGGACTGGATCAGGGGCGGGCGCTGTCGGCGCGTGCTGATTGTCGCCAGCGATGAAGTGACCAGCGACAAGCTGCTGGAGTGGGTCGGAGCGGGCTTTTTGGCCACTGGTGCCGCCGCCACCGACGACGAGGTTGCCGCCGCCGCCCTGCCCTTCGACAAGCGCCGCCACGGCACGCTACTCGGCATGGGTGCCTGCGCCCTGGTGGTCGAGAGCGAGGACGCTGTCCGCGAGCGCGGTATGCGCGGTATCGTTGAGTTGCTCTCTAGCGAGACCGCCAACAGCGCCTTCCACGGCACTCGCCTCGATGTGAACCATATTTCGCAGGTGATGGATCGGCTGATCACCACCGCCGAGCGTCGCTTCGGCATTGACCGCGCCACCATCGCCTCGCAGTTGGTCTTCATGTCGCACGAGACCTTCACCCCCGCCCGTGGCGGCAGCGCCGCCGCCGAGGTAGCCGCCCTGCGCAAGAGCTTCGGCCCCGCCGCAGACGCCATCGTCGTCTCGAACACCAAGGGCTTCACCGGCCACCCCATGGGCGTCGGTGTTGAGGACGTGATCGCGGTGAAGATCCTGGAGTACGGGATCGTCCCGCCCGTGCCCAATTTCCGCGAAGTAGACCCCGACCTTGGCCAACTCAACCTGAGCCGTGGCGGGCGCTACCCCGTCCAGTACGCCATCCACCTCGCGGCGGGCTTCGGCTCGCAGCTCGCCCTCACTCTGCTGCGCCACATCCCCGGCGGCCTCGACCGGGTTGACTCGCCGGCCCACTACCGCTTCTGGCTCGACCAGGTCAGCGGCTACGACCGCGCCGAGACCGAGGTTGTCCAGCGCGTGCTGCGCATCGCCACCTCGACCCACAGCGCCCCGGCGCACACGCCTGCGCCGAGCAACTGGTGCTACGGCACCGGCCCGACCGTCCGCGCCGCCGCCTCGGCCCATGCTGGAGCCACGACGCAGGCGCGGGTCTACCACGATGTGCCAGTAGGAAGCAGGACGCAGGAGGCCGGAAGCAGGGCGCAGGAGGCGGGAAGCAGGACGCCTGCTCCCCTCGTCCAGCCGCCGGTTTCGGCCCCACCGCCCGTTTCGGCCCTGCCCCCTGCTCCCAAGGTAGCCGTTGCCCCCACGCCCGTGGCGGTAGCAGCCCCCGCACCCGTGGCGGCGGCTCATCCCTCCTCCCTCCTCCCTCATCCCTCAGTAGACCCGGTCACGCAGCAGGTTCTCGCAATCATCGCTCAGAAGACCGGCTACCCTGCCGAGATGCTGGACGTTGATCTGGATCTTGAGGCTGACCTGGGCGTGGATACGGTCAAGCAGGCCGAGACCTTTGTGGCCGTCCGCGAGGCATTCGACAGCCCGCGCCCCGACAGCATGGCCCTGCGCGACTACCCCACCTTGCGGCACGTGATCAACTTCGTCTACACGGCCCGCCCGGAGTTGAAGGTGGCTGCCCCGGTCGCCCCGGCCCCCGCGCCAACGCCTGTGGCGGCCCCCGTAGGGGCGTCTCGCGAGACGCCCCTACCGGTGTCTCCGGCATCCGACCCG